>SXOO01000270.1 GCA_005776725.1 Pseudomonadota bacterium
CGTCGCCGGCGCGCTCAGGAACCAAAACCGCGCCGTGCTGGTGGGTCAGCGGACCTTCGGGAAGGGCAGCGTCCAGGTGCTCTACGATATCGACGACGTCGCGCTGAAGCTGACGATCGCGCAGTACCTGACTCCTGGTGACGAGTCGATCCAGAGCGTGGGGATCGTGCCCCACGTGGAGCTCGTGCCCATACGGGTGAGCCGCGACTGGGTGCAGCTGGGCGAGTCGCGCGGCGACGGCGAGGTCACCCTGGCGAACCACCTCGAGAACGGCTCCCTCGTGCGCCATCGCGATCCCGAGGCGCGGGTTAGGTATCTGTCCGACGGCGGCGGAGACGACTTCGAGCTGGAGTTCGCGCGCCGCTTCGTAGCGGAGACGACGCACGCCGAAGCGAAGACCGCTCTAGAGCGCGCGGGAGGACTCACAGCAGACACCAACCGCGACCAAGACGGCAGAGTCGTCGCTGCGCTCGGCAAGCTGGACGTGGACTGGACACCTGGGGCGTCGGAGCGCCTCGTCGGAGCGCCGGGGCTTCAGGTCACTCTGTCGGGCGAAGACCCCGGGGGCGTAGTCGCCGGCGAGGAGACCCGCATCACGCTGACGGTGAAGAACACGGGAAAGCGGACCTGGCGCCGGCTCTATGGCGTGACGCACTCCGCCTTGTCGGCGGCGGATGGGCTGGAGCTGCCGATCGGGCTCGTCGCGCCGGGCGAGAGCCGCTCGTGGACGGCGCCGGTTCCCGTCGGGGTCGCCACGCAGAGCCAGACCGTGCCCGTGGAGGTGCGTCTCTTCGCGGGCGATGAGCGGATCCAGGAGGACGCCCCACCCGAGGCCGTGGGTTGGCTGGCGGTGCGAGGTGTTCCCCGCCCCCGCTTCGACTACAGCCTGAGCGTGTTGGATGAGCCAGGCGAAGAGCCCAACCGCGGCGACGAGCGCAACAACGGGGACGGGATCGCCAACGTGGGCGAGCGCCTCAAGCTGCGGGTCACCGTGCACAACACCGGCGATGGCGCCGCCCGGAAGACGCTGGTGACGCTCAAGAACCGAGGCGGGGAAGAGGCATTCATCACCGATGGCCGAGCCTGGCTGGACGGCATACCGGCCGGGGGTTTCGCGTCCGCTACGCTCACGGTGGAGATCCGACCGGGGGAGGCCGAGCGCCTGGAGCTGGACGTGCAGATCACGGACACCGTCCTCGAGGAGCGGCTCACGCACACGCTCCCTTTGGAGTATCAGGCGGCGTCGTCCGACGCGTTCGTCCGTTCTCCAGCCCGGTACGTGGCCCCTGGGAAGGTCCCCGTGTTCGCGTCCGCCCACCGGGCTCGCGTGGTCGGACACCTCGAGGCCAACACGGTCTTCACGAGCCCCGGGCACGTCGGCGAGCTTCTCCGCGTGGACCTTCCGGACGGCCACCGCGGCTGGGTGGGCGAGCGCGAGCTCACCGGCGCGCCGGCGAGCGCCGTGCCCACCACCACCGTCGCGCTCGTGGATCCCGTGCCGATCCGGGCGCCGCGCATCTCGCTCACCCAGGCGGTCGCCTCCGAGACCACCGCGGAGTCAGTGGTCATCGAAGGCCGCGCGGAGTTCCCTTCGGTCGACTCGGGTGAACGCCCGGACATCTATGTGTTCCGAGAGGACGACAAGGTCTTCTTTCGGCGCGCCACCGAAGGCAAGGCGGAGTTCAGGACCGTGGTGCAGCTCGAGCCCGGGCTCAACGAGCTCGCCATCTACGCCCGCGCAGGGCGTGACCTGGGAGCGCGCCAGCGGCTCTTCGTCTACCGCAAGCCGTAGTTCAGCCCGCGGGCTGCAGCGCCGCGTGGAGGGCCGAGCCCAGCGGGGCAAGCTCGGCGGTTCCGACCGCCCTCAAATCGACGATGAGCGCCCCGCCCTCCACCCGGGCCACCACGACGGGCCTCCCACAGCGGAGCCGCGAGGCGACCGTGTCGGGCTGGTCCAACGCGATGCGAAGCCCGGCGCTGGCGATCGCCGCAGTGGGCAGCGTCCCCCCGCCCATGCGGCCCTCCAGGCGCACGACCTCGCCGCAGCCAACCGCCTCGCGAAGGTCGGCCGCGCGCTGTAGCAGGCGCTCTACGCTCACGCCCAGGCGGTCGAAGAGCGGCACGGCGTGGCGCCACGTACCGTCGAGATAGGACGCGAGCGTGCGCTCCAGCACGGCGATCGCGAGCTTGTCGACGCGCAGGGCCCGAAGCAGGGGATGACGGGCGAGGCGCTGGATCTCGGCCTTTCGCCCCACGAGGATGCCGGCCTGAGGACCGCCGAGGAGCTTGTCGCCGCTGAACGCGACGAGGTCCCAGCCCTCTGCCACGGCCCCTTGCACGGTCGGCGAGGCGAGCCCGTACGGGGCGAGGTCCACGAGGCAACCGGAGCCGAGGTCGTAGAGGGTCGGGAGGCCGCGGCGGGCGCCGAGCGCCACGAGCTCGCTCCCGGAGGCCTCCTCCGTGAATCCGACGACCTCGAAGTTGGAGCGGTGAGCCTTGACCAGCAGCGCCGTCTCGGGCCGCACGGCGCGTTCGTAGTCCGCGAGGCGCGTACGATTGGTGGTGCCCACTTCCACGAGGCGGACGCCGCTGGTCTCGAAGATCTCGGGGAGCCGGAAGCTGCCCCCGATTTCGATGAGCTCGCCGCGGCTCACGATGGCTTCCCGCCCCTGCGCGAGGCCGGCGAGCGCCAGCACCATCGCCGCAGCATTGTTGTTCACTACCAGGGCAGCGTCGGCGCCAGTGAGGCGCGAGAGCAATGCCTCGCAATGGACGGAGCGATCTCCCCGCCCGCCCGCCTCGAGGTCGTACTCGAGGTTGCAGTACCCCTCGACCACGGGGGCCACCGCGGCGAGCGCGGAAGGTGCCAGCGGCGCGCGCCCGAGGTTGGTGTGCAGCAGCACGCCGGTGGCGTTGATGACGGGCACCAGGCTCGGCGCCAGCGCGCCGATGAGGAGCGCTTCGATCGCGGCGAAGTCGACCGCGGCGCCAACTCCCGATCGCTCCATCTGGCGGAGCTGCTCGACGTGCCGCCGAACCGCGTCCTTCACCAGCGCGCGGGGGTAGCGCTCGAGGAGCGCCGCCACCGTGGAAGTGGCGAGGAGGTGGTCGATCTTGGGGAGGTCGCGAAGGCCCATGGGGCGCACCATAACGCGCTGCGCCGCAGAATTCACCGGAGCGCGGGAGCGCGGAGGTGAACCCGGGCGGGGGAGCTCTGCTGACCCGGCCCCAACATGACTTTCACCGGAGCGCGGGAGCGCGGAGGTGAACCCGGGCGGGGGAGCTCTGCTGCCCCGGCCCCAACATGCATTCGCTGCTGGCGCCGGGTCAAGCCGCGAGTCCAGTCGCCGGGTTAAGTCGTCGGCGTGAGGGACCGATTGAGAGAGCCATGAAGGACGAGACTAAATCCCTCCACGTCAGCCGTGCACTTCCACGTCGGTCGTCCCGCTTCTCGTGCAGCATCCCGCTCTACTGCTACATCGAGGGCCAACGATTCGACGGCTTCGTCACAAACCTCTCGTTGGGCGGCGGCTTCATCGTCACGCGCGACAAGATTCCCGTCGGGGCCACGTTGCTCGTGGCCAAGGGGGGCGAGTCGCCGACCGACGGCGTCCATCTCGTAGCCCGGGTCGTGTGGACCCAACGAGAGCCGCGGGCGGGCATCGGCGTCGAGTGGATCCGAGCGGCCACCGGCGGTGACGAACGGGCGCTGCTCAGGTTCGTCGAGACCTTCCTCCGCATGCCGGGCCCGCCCGATCACGCTCGGGTACGGGTGGTGGGAGGGATGACGGTCTACGACCTCAAGGACGGGACCGCGCCCAGTGCGTCCGAGTCCCAGCCGGAACCCGCGCCGGAGCCCGCGCCGGTGGCAGAGGCCGTTATCGATGCCCCCCGACAGCTCACCCGTTCCGCCGCGATAGGACCCGTATCGGAGTTCTTCCTCGACTCGGAGTCGCTGGTCGAGGTCTCGATCCAGACAACGTTGATGGTGGGTATCAGCCACTGCCGGGCAGAGCTGACCGGGCTCGGCGCCACGCACGTGACCCTAGCCTGCGATGTCGTGCCTGTGGATCTCAGTCGGCAAGTGAAGCTCGCCGTCCCCATCCTCACTCAGGGGGGCCAGGTGGAGGTTCGACTCGCGGCGTATTGGACGCAGCTCGGGGCGCCCGGACTGCCGAAGCTGCGGATCGCCAGCGTGGACGACCACGCTTCGCCTGGGATCTACGAGCGTTACCTTCACTGGATGAGGGCTCAGCGCTTGAAGGCGGAGCGAGCCTAGCGAGGAGCCTGACGCCGGCGCCGCGCTCTAGGGACATCGCGGGCCCCACGCGCCTCGTGTATTAGGCCCGTGCATGAACGCCCTCGCCATCTGGCTACTCGCCGTGCCTCTCTGGACCGATGCGACCTCCGCCACCCTCGGCGCCACCGCAGAGTGGTCGAACAAGGTGATCGCCGCCGACATCGACGACGACGGGGACCTCGACGTGGTCTTCGCCAACGGCGGCGACTACTCGTCAGCGGGCGATCCGGAGCCGAACCGGGTCTTCCTCGGTGACGGCAAGGGCGCCTTCGTAGAGGCGACCGCGGCGGTGTTCGGCGCCATCCCCGACGCCGCGCGCGTGGTCGAGGCGCGGGATTTCGACGGCGACGGACACACCGACCTCTTCGTGGGGACGACGTGGCAAACGCAGAGTCGCGTCTACCGGGGGCTCGGGGACGGCACGTTCGAAGAGACGACGGCCGCCCTCCCGGCCGTGGAGCTATCGGTGGGGGACGTGGCGGCTGGAGACGTGGACGCGGACGGAGACCTCGACCTGTTGCTCGCCGACTGGGGCGCCGGCAACCCCCTGAAGAACGCGGGGGGGCGGACGCGCCTCTGGCTCAACGATGGCCACGGCGCCTTCTCGGACGCGACCGAGACGCACACACCCAACGCGCTCATCCGCTTCTCGTGGGACGTGGAGCTCGCCGACGTGGACAACGACGGCGATCTAGACGGGCTGATCTCGTGCAAGAGCTGTAAGCGGTCTCGGCTCTTCACGAACGACGGCGAAGGCCACTTCGCGGACGCCGAGGGCCTCCCGGAAGCGACGAACAACTACGACTTCGAGGTGATGGACGTCACAGGGGACGGCTACGTGGACCTCGTCACGATCAACGACGGTCCCGGCCTGGCCGAGCGGCTCCTCGTCAACGACGGCACCGGCGCCTTCGTGGACGCCACCGGCGAGCGGTGGGCCGACAACCCCGGCGAAGACGACAACGTCGCCGTGTTCCTCGATGCGGATGACGACGGCGACGCGGACCTACTAATCGGGTCCCTGTCCGGCGAGGACCGCCTGTACCGCAACACCGGCGGTGACCTCGCGTTGGTGGCCGGCGCCTTCGAGGGCCCCAATACCCCCGGGACGCTGGGGCTCGCGGTGGGCGACCTGAACGGTGATGGGCTGACCGATGTGGTCGAGGCGCAGGGCGAGGTGGCCTACGACGACCGCGTCTACCTCGCCACGGCCGCGGTGGCGAAGGACACGACGCCGCCGGGTGTGACCGTGTTGACCAGGACGGTCGTGGGTGACCGCGTCCGCGTGGTGGCGCGCGTCGACGAGCGGACCAGCCCGACCCGTGATCACCTGTTCACTGCGCTGAGCGTTGCCGCGACGTCAGACTCCGGCGGCCCTCACGCCGCGCCGCTCGTGTGGATGGGCGAGGCCCTGTTCGCCAGCCAGCTCACCCTGCCCCACGGAGCGTGGACGCTGGAGGTCTGCGCGAGCGACGCGGCGGAGAACGAGGCGTGCGCCACGACCACGGTGGAGCTCGCCCCGCCGTCGGTGGAGCCCCCGGACACCGCGCCAGAGGAGGACATCGCCGTTGCGGAAGACGTCGGCGTAGCGGACGAGCTGGGCGCCGAGGTGGTGGAGCTGAGTCAGCCGCCCGACGCGGCGCCCACCGACGCCTCGACGCCCCACGAGGACGCCGCCCGTGCAACTGCCGAAGCGGGCGGTTGCGACACCTCCGGCGGGCCGGCGCGAGGCCTCGCCGCCACGCTGCTGCTCGCGCTCTTCGCCGCGTGGATGACTCGGCGCGCGCGAGGCTGACAGCCCCAGGCAACGGCGGCTCAACGCACGCTACAGGCCGCGCTCAGACACTGGTGCAGGGCGGGAGCGCCCGGGTGGTCGGAGGCCAACAGACAGCCGAGCGTGCACTCGAGATCGTCCGGGCGCTCACAGGTGTGCCCGCAGTCCGCGGTGGCGCAGGCGCGCTCCCCGCACGCCGCGATGAGGCCCTTGCAAGCGACGGTACCCGCGGCGCACCCGATCACGTGGCAAGTCTGCGTGCGATAGGTCTCGCTCCGCGCGTCAGTGAGCAACGTGAGGCAGGCTGTGCCCTCGGGACAGGGGCTGTCGTGACAGAAGTGCGTGCAGTTTCCGACCGACGCGTCCTGATCCAGAGGGATACACCCGGAGTTGTAGGGGCAGTCGGCGCCTGAGCTGCAAGGGCTGCCGGGCGCGCCGGTGCCCGGCGTGACGCAGTCGCCCTGCACGCACTTCTTGCCCGGCGGGCAGAGCACCCCCTGGCAGGCCTCGTTCCCCTCGCGCGGGAAGCCGTCGATCTGCGCGCAGATCGGATGCGGCTCGCCCCAGAAGTTGCAGTCAGCGTCGCCGACGAGCCCGCCATACGTGCAGTCCGCGTCGGAGGAGCAGGCCAGGGTGGGGCAGTGTGGGTCCGTGAAGCCGTCTTCGTCGTTGTCCTTGCCGTCGCACGGCTCCACGGTGCGGTCGCAGGGGAGCAGCAGCTCGCTCGTCGTGTCCCCGGGAGCGCGACAGGCCTGGGGGGCCGCGGCGTCGCTGACGGCGCTGCCCCCGGCGTCTCCCGCGGCTTCGGGGTGGCCGCACGCGGAGAGCGCGCACGCGACGAGCAGACGCCTCACTCGCTCAGGAAGTGCGACCCGGGAGTCAGGTCGACGTGAAAGTGGTTGTCGTGGGCGGCGTTGTATTCGGGCGTGAGGATGATGTTCCAGATGTACTGCTCGTACATCGCCTTGGCCATCCAGAGCAGGAACTTGCCCGCCTCGGTGACCGGGTTGGGCATGTCGTGCTCCCAGTGCCCCACCACTGTCCAGTAAGCGCCGTCGTCGAAGCGGACGCCTCCGATGTCGATCGCGTTGGCCAGCCCGTGCTGGCTGAGCTTGGTGGTCCCCGCGATGACGCGACAGTTGTAGGTCCCGAGGTGGATGAGGTCAGTCGCGCCCTCCTCCGCCAGCAGCGCCAGGGTCTCCTCGATCGCCAGCGCCGCGGCGCACGACACGAAGACCTTGCTGGCGGCGTTCTCCGGCTTCGAGTAGCGCAGCGAGATCCCGTGGATCACCGGGCCGATGCGGACGGGCTCCTCGATGACACACGTGAGCTCCGGGTGCCCCTCCGGGTGGTCGTTGGGGTTCGCAGCCACCTGAAACGGGACGCCGCGCGCGATGAGCTCATCGAGGCAGTCGCTGAGCCCGGAGCCGCTGCCGTCCTCGGGGACACAACTGAGCACTTCCGTGGACGGCTGACCGTGTCGCGGCATGAGCTTGCAGGTGTAGCCGGGTCGACAGCCCGTCGGCGAGAGCCCGAAGTCGCACCGGACGGTGCACATTCCGCCCGGGCCGGGCACCGCGAGGCTGCCGGCGTCGATGCAAAAGGTGGTGACCGCGCCCGCTTGATCGGGGCAGTACAGGTCGCAGCCCTGGGTGCACATGCCGTCGGGCCAGGCCTCGAGGCACGTCGCGTCGGCGTACGCGCAGTCGCCGACGGCGTCGCACGCGCCGCCGATCCAACCCGCGTTGATGGCGGCCGTGGGATCCGGCTCTTCCGGGGGGGCCTGGACGTCCGGGACGGGCGGCTCCCCGACATCGGGCTCGGCTACGTCGAGGGTCGCTACGTCCTCCGGCGGCAGGGGGGGCACATCCTCCGGGGGGACGTCGACGGCCAGCGGGACGTCGTTCGGGGCCACGTCGGCGGGCGCCTCGGCGGCGTCGGCGAACACATCGGAAGGCCCGCCTTCCGTCTCGGGCCCGGCCGCGAGGTCGTCCGGGGACGAGGCATCGTCGGCCGCCGAGGCCACGTCCTCACCGCCGCTGTGGGCGTCCGCCGCGACCCCGCCGGGAAGCAGCGCACTCCCGCGGTCGTCGGGGCCGCACCCGAGCAGCAGGGCGATCGCGGCGATTCCCGCGCGCCAGGGAGCGCGGAGGTGCGCATGGCCCGGGTGCGTGGAGCACCGGTCGTCGAGGTGATTCATAGGGTTGCGCATAGGCGAAACCCTGCCCGCCCCGCACGTGAAGCGCAAGCGTCCGCCGCCGTCCGTTGCGAAGCGCACCCGCCGAGCGCTACGCTCCCCGCGGTCGTCCCGAGGGTCCGCCCATGCAGCGTTGGTTCTCCAGTGAAAACAGGCCGGTTCGGGGTCTGCCCCCGAGAGGCGGCGCGTGGCTCACGTTGGCGCTCGGGTGCGCATCCGCCGCTGAGCCGTCTCTGGTCGCGCCCGAGGGCACGGTGCTCATCCCCGCCGGATGTCTTCAAATGGGCTCTCCAGAGAACGAGGGAGATCCTCACGAGAGGCCGCGCCACACGGTTCAGCACGGTGCCTTCGCGATCGACGCGCATCCGGTGACCAACGCCGAGTTCGCCGAGTTTCTACGCCAGCGCGGACCGGTCTGCGGCGACGAGAGCGCTGGCAGCCACTTTTGCTACGACTGCAACGACTTGGAGGCGGCGCTCAACTGCCGAGACGGTTACGCCGTGGCGTCCCAGTGCCAGAGCCAGCCCGGCGGCGCGCTCGACGCGTCGTGCGCCGACCATCCCGTCACCAACGTGTCCTGGTACGGCGCTCGAGACTACTGCGTGTGGGCCGGTCGGGGCCTCCCCTCCCCGTGGCAAGGCAAGCGCCTCCCCACGGAGGCCGAGTGGGAGCGCGCCGCCCAGGGGCCCACGGGCGACGACTGCTCCACCACGCGACGCTTCCCGTGGGGCGACGGCGACTGCCCGCAGGAGCTCCTGTTCTACTTCCATCCGAAGTCCTACATCCCATTCCAGGAGTGCACCGCTGAGTCATGGACACCGGAGACGGCGCGCATCAATTGCGGCGAGCGCGACTGCCGTGACGGCTTCACCGAGACGCATCCCCGCGGCGCCCTGCCGGCGGCCGTAACCGCCGAGGGCATCTACGACATGGTGGGCAACGTGTCGGAGTGGGTGCTCGACGACTACCACCGGACCTACGACGGCGCCCCCACCGACGGCACCGCGTGGCTCGACGCGGGCACCACCAAGATCCGCCGTGGCACCCACTATCTCGGCCACGGCCGCACCGCGCGCACGCGGTATCGCACGCCCGACGTGCCGGTCGCGATGTACGCCTTTACAGGGTTTCGCTGCGTTACGGTGCCCGAAGGCGCGCGTGAGCCGGCGACGCGGGTGTTGGCCGCGCTCACCGACTACCCGGCCGCTCCACCGCCGCCCAGCTGGGACTACGACATCGCGTCGATGACCGTGGAGTTCTGCGCACCGTGTCACCAGGGCGCGGAGCACGCCGAGTGCGCCAAGGGGTTCTGCATCGTCGACCGATACGACGTGATGACCGGCTGGAAGTCTTGCTGCGACAACAGCGGGGCCTTCGAGGAGCTCAGGGAGTGCTCTGGTCAGGGAGTGCCCGTGAGCGTGGCCGAGTGCTCCGTGAAGCGCGTACGCCTCCGCGGGATCGGGGACGGTCCCGGGGTGAAGGAGCCGTGGCCCGACGAGCTACGCCTGCGCTTCGAGGAGTGGGTCACGAACGGCATGCCGAGGCGCTGACGACCCGCGCAGCAACGCGTACACTCGCGCACCCCCGACCAGGAGCTCCCCATGTTCAAGAAGCCGCACCTGATCCCGAGCCAGCACCTTGGGCGCAAGCTGTACCTCTGGCAGTACGGGGACTTCGGCCGCCCCGTCCTCGTCTTCCCCTCAGCCTCCGGCATGGCGCACGAGTGGGAGAACAAGGCGATGATCGAGCAGGTGGCACCGCTCCTCGCGAACGGCAAGATCAAGCTGTACTGCGTTGAGAGCAACGTCAGCGAAGCGTGGACCAAGAAGGAGTCCGACCCGGCCTGGCGCCTCGGCCGCCACATCGCGTACGAGCGCTTCGTCTACGAGGAGCTCGCGCCCTTCATCCAGAACGACTGCCGCACGCCCGACATCCCCATCGCCTGCACCGGGACGAGCCTCGGCGCGTTCTACGCGCTCAACGCCGTCCTCAAGCGCCCCGATCTCTTCCGTTACGCGCTCTGTATGTCCGGGCGCTACGAGATGAGCTCGTTCAACCCGGTGCGCGCCGGGGAGATGTACTTCCAGAACCCGCTCGCCTACCTCCCGGGGCTAGGCGGAGACGCGCTCGAGGCGGTCAAATCGCGAATCCACGTCGACATGGTCTGCGGCCGTGGCCCGTGGGAGGACGGCAACTGGCAGGAGACCCAGGCGGTGGCCGGTCTCCTCGAGCGGAAGGGGATCTCCTGCCGGCTGGACCTCTGGGGGAAGGACTGCGACCACGACTGGCCGTGGTGGCGGCAGCAGGTGAAGATGTACTTCCACCACCGCTTCGGTTAGCCCGCTGGCGGCGCCGGCTTTGCTATCCCGCGCCGTGCTCGCGATGCGGTTAGGAGCTTTCCTGCAGGATCCGGCGCGGTCCCCCGAGGATCCGGCGAGTCTTGGCGACAAGACGCCGCGTCGTGCCGCTCACCACTCCGCGGCGAGGCTCCGTCTAGTCGTCCGTGGCGTCCGAGCCGTCCGTGCCCTCTGAGCTGTCCGTGGCGTCCGAGCCGTCCGTGCCCTCTGAGCCGTCCGTGGCATCCGAGCCGTCCGTGGCGTCCGAGCCGTCCGTGGCGTCCGAGCCGTCCGTGGCGTCCGAGCCGTCCGTGGCGTCCGAGCCATCCGCGGCGTCCGAGCCATCGTCGGACGCGTCCGTCGCGTCTTGGGCGCTATCTGAGGCGCCGCAGTCGTCATGCTGTTCGGGGTCGTCGTCGTCACAGTCCTCGACGGCGGGGTGGTCGTCGCCGTCGTCGTCCCGCTCCCCCGGCGTCGCCGGCACTACCAGGACCCGCGCAGGGCTCGCCAGACCGGCTACCACCGCAACCACCGCAATAGGCCGCCCGCCAGCCACGCGCCCGTCGACCCGGAACGCGCCCTTGCCGTCAGCGAGGGTTGCCACGGCCAGGCCCGCTGCGACCGCGCTGCCTTCCGAAGACACCACCACTCTTGCTCCCGCCTCTACGCTCCCGGCGCGCCCGACCACCGTGGCGATCCCCGCCGCGGTGGGCACACCGACGCTGACTGCGGCCCCTGACTTTCCGGGAGCGCTCGGGACGCCTACGTCGCCCGCGCGCTTCACCACGACGTCGACCACGGAGCTGGTCGCATTGCCCAGCTGTGCCCGCAGGTGGATGGGCTCGCCCGCCCGGGCAGCGACTGTGCCGGCGAACGACCCGTCGTCGCCGCACCGCACCCTGATGGTGAGACCGTCGACCCCCGTCAGCTCGACCGTCCCTCCCGGCGGTGCGGAGTCCTTGGGCCCCGCGACGGCCACGAGGCCCGTGACGCCATCGAGGCTGGCCACCACGACGTCCGTGGGCGCCACGATCGAGGGGATGGGCTCGATCCCGCAGCTGACGCCGAGCATCAGTAGCCCCCCCCACCACTGCGCTCTCCCCGCTCCACGACCCATCGCGTACCTCGCCGTCCAGAGTGCCCTGTACCACGCGGCACCGTAGAAGAGACCTGCGCCCCTGACCACGGGCAAGCGCCAGCGTGCTACGCACCAGCAAGCTCCGCGCCAATGCACTCGCGCCCCAACCGGAGACGCAGCGCCCCGTGTGGGCGACACTGCGCTGCGATCGGAAGGGGCAGTGCCCGAAGTGCGAGCCCACCGCAGGTGTGCCCGAGAGACTCTGTGATGCATTTTTCATCTCTATGGAATAAGAGATGATCATGACATCAGAGCCTGGGCAATTCAGTCGGTGGCGCGCGGACGCGCTCCTCTCCTCACGCGACGGCCGGAAGACCTGGCGCGGCTGGGATCGCCTCCTCGGCCGCCCCGTCCTCTTCAAGGTCCTCCCGGAGCAAGCCCGGGCGAGCGCCGCCGCGCAGCTGCAGCTCGCCGGCCACCTCGCGCACCCGAACCTCGGCGTCCCGGAGCGAGTGGTGCCTCTCGAGGGTGGCGTGGCCGTCGTCAGCGGCTTCCACGAGGGTGGGGAGCTCGCGACGTGGCTCGCGGCGCGCCCGAGGCCCGTAGAGGCGCGCCTCCGCGTGGTCTGCGACGTGGCGCGGGCCGTCTCAGTGCTCCACGCCCGCGGACTCGTACACCGCGACGTGAAGGCGGAGAACGTGGTGCTCGTTGGGGATGGCGACGAGGCGCGCGCCGTGCTGGTCGACCTGGATCTACTGACACCCGAGGGGGGCGCTGCGGAGCTGTCCGGGACCTTGCCCGTGCTCGCGCCGGAGCTGCTGGCGGGCGAGCCCACCACTACCGCTGTAGACATCTACGGCCTCGGCTGGCTCTTGCGCTTCGCCCTCGGAGGCGCAGTTCCGGAGGCTACGACCCTCCGCCCGGGAGCTGCCGCACCCAACTCCTCGGACGCCGCCGCCGGGCTCTTGGGCCCGCCGAGCGCTCACGTGCTCCTTCAGGAGATGCTCTCCGCCAATCCGGCCGCGCGCCCCTCCGCCCTGGACGTGGCCCGCCGCCTGCAGGTCGGCTCGAAGGCCAGCCCGGAGGCCGAGGCGGCGCTCCTCGCACGGCTTGGCCCAGCGCCCTTGGAGGACCGCCCGGAGCTCCGTGCCGCGCTGAGCACCTGGCTCCCGCTCCGAGGGGCCGGTGGCGACGCCCCTGAGCGCGCGGACAGCGACGGCGGCCGCCTTCGTGCCCCGCGGCTCGGAGCGCTCTGGGTCGAGGCCAGCAGGGGCGCTGGGCGCACCACCGCGCTCCGTCACGCGTGCGTTCTGGCTGCCGAGGCGGGTTGGGACGTACTGGGGCCCGACTCGCCCCGAACGCTCGACGAGCTCAGGAGCTGGCTGGGTATGGCGCCCGGTCGAGGGGTCCCCGCGTTGGCAGCGGAGCTCCTCGCCGGACTGACGCGGCCAACGCTCGTGGCGCTCGACGACGTCGATGACGCCAGCTCCGCCACCCGCGAGCTCCTCGGCGCGGTCGCGCGCCTCCACGGCGCGGGTCACGAGCGGGTGCTGTTCGTCCTGACCCGCGAGCTCCCGCGCCGCGAGGGCGGCGGAGGCGAGGCGCTCGCCGCCGTGTTGGCGCGCTTCTGCGAAGTGGAGGTGGTACGCCTGTCGCCGCTCTCGGCTGGCGCGGTGGAGCGCGCGCTGGGGCGCCTCTCCACTGGACACGCGATCTCCTCGTCGCTCGTCGCGGAGGTGACGCGCCGCTCACAGGGGGAGCCGGCGCTCCTCACCGGCGCTCTCTCGGCGTTGCTCCCGGTCTCGCCCCTGGTGACCGGGACAGCGTTCCCGGCGGACGCCGAGGGTCTCTTGGATGTCGTGTCGGCCGAGACCTTGAACCAGGCGCGCGTGCACGCAGCTCCTCCCCACGCCCTGGCGCTGGCGGAGCTCGTGGCGGTGGCGGGGGACCTCCCGAGGCATGTCGTATTGCGCTGCGCAGCGGCGTCTGGGCTCCCGGCGACTTCGCTGGATCGCGGCGTTGAACACTCACTGCTTGCCGACGGGGCCGGGGGGATGGTGCGTGCCACCGGCGCCTCGGCGCTTCTAGTTGCTGAAACGGGCGACCCACCGGCGCGACTCAGGTCAGGAGACCACGCCCGCGATGCGCTCCTTCGTGCATCCCTGCCAGTGCTCGACGAGGAGCCCGCGCACGCCAGCGCGGCCGCGCGGGTAAGGGCGCACCTGGGCGACTTCGACGCGGCGGCGACCGTCGCGGAGCGCCTCGGCGACTTCGACGCGGCGGCGCGCTGGCTGGAGCGAGCCCCGGAGGCCGCCGGACGAAGCGCGCGCCTCGCTCGCCTCTACACCACCCTCGGACGCTTCTCCGAGGCCCGCGCCGCGGTCCGCGGCGACCCGGAAGGCCGCCTCGCGCTGGCGGCGCTGGAGTCCGAGGCCGGCCGCCACGGCGAGGCCCTGGCGTTGCTGGACGGACTGCCCGACTCCCGCCGCCGGCGTTGCTTGGCTGCGCGGGCGGCGCTGCACCTGGGCCGGGCTGCGGAGGCGCTGGAGGGCGCCGAAGCGGCCCTCCAAGGGTGGCAAGGCGGGGCTGTTCCTTCCTCCGAAGCACTGCTGGCTGGCGTGGACCCCGCGGGACCTGGGTTCAGCGGCGCTCACGCATCCCCCGAGGATCTGGTGCACGCGCGCCTCACTCGCGTGCTCGCGCTCTTCTACCTCGGGCGCTACGACCCGGCTGCGGAAGAGGCCGGCGCGCTGGCGCTGGTTGAGCGGGCGCGCGAGGACGCGAGCCGCGAGCTCCCCATGATCGAGAACGCGCTGGCCATCATCTGCCAGCGCCGGGGCGATCGCGACGGGGCTCGCGAGGGCTACGCGCGAAGCCTTGCGGTCGCGCGCGCCCACGGGAACCTGCCCCGCGTGGGGATCGCGCTCATGAACCTCGGCACGCTCGCGCAAGAGGCCGGCGAGCCCGGCGAGGCGCTGATGCGCTACGCCGAAGCGGACGCCGTAGCGCGCCGCACCGGCGACGACACGGCGCTCGCAAAGGCGCTGCTGAACGTGGCCAACCTCCTCGTGGAGCTCGGCGACTTCGACGCGGCAGCCCAGCGGGTCGAGGCGGGCGCGCGCCTCGGGAGAGCGCTCGGCAGCGAGCTGTCTACAGCGTACTTCACGCTCGTCCGCGCCGATCTGTCGCTGTGTTGCCAGCGTGATCCATCCGCCGGACTGCGGGCGGCGGACGACGCCGCCGCCCGTTTCCAGGCGCTTGCGCTCCGACGGGAGGCCAGCGAGGCCGAGCTGGTGGCCGCGCGGCTTGCGTTGCTCGACCACCAGGACGTCGGCCGGTACCTCGAGGCCCTCGCGCGGGCCGCCCGCGACCTGGACCACCCGCGCTGGCGCGTCTGGTACGCCGTGATCCGTTCCGAGGTCGCGCTCCGCGGCCGCGCGGACCCCGTCGCGCTCCTCGACGAGCTCGAGGCCGTACTGCTCGCGGACGGACCCGCGGTGCGTCCCGAGGACGTCTGGCCGCTCGAGCGCATGGCGGCCCGCGTGGCTGCCCTGGCTGGCCGAGGCGAACTGGCGCGCGCCCGCGGCAGCGCCGCTCTGCGTACGCTGGAGCGTTTGCACGCGCGGGTCCCTGAAGAGCGCTCGGCGGCCTGGTGGAGCGTGCCCGAGCGCAACGCCACGCGAGAGCTGGCCACGTTGCTCCGGCTAGAGAGCGAGGCGGGGCTGCTCGGACCTGTCCTCGACCTCAACGCCCGGCTGGCCACGGAGACCGACCCAGAGCGGCTACTGAGGGCGATCCTGGACATCGCGATAGGCATCACGGGGGCCGAGCGCGGTTTCGTCCTCACCGCGGATCCAGAGACGGACGAGCTGGTGGTGCGCGCCGCTCGGAACTTCGAGCAGGAGACGCTTCGGCGTGCCAGCACCCGCTACTCGGCGTCCATCGCCGAGGAGGTGTTGGCCACTGCACGGCCGTTGTTGGCCGTGGACGCCATGGACGACGAGCGACTACGGCGAAACGAGAGCGTCCACGCGATGAAGCTCCGTTCGGTGCTGTGCGTGCCCATGCGCGACCGCGGGGCGCCCATCGGGGTCGTGTACGTCGACAACCGGTTTCAGCGCGGGGCGTTTTCGCGAGACCAGCTGCGCTTCCTGGAGGCGTTCGCCGACCAGGCGGCCATCGCGGTGACCCGCACCGAGACCCTCCGCCGGGAGCAGGTGGCGCGCGCCGACGCCGAGGCACGCCGCGCGGAGCTGGAGGTCGCGCGGGCTGAAGTGGAGCGCCTCAACGCGGACCTCCTCGTGGAGCTCGAGCGCCAGTCCACACGCCTCCGCAACGCCGAAGAGGCGCTGGAGTCCACCGGGCGAGCGCGCGCTCCGCACCCCACGATCGTGGGCGACTCACCCGCCGTGCGGCGGCTCCTGTCCATCATCGAGCGCGTGGCGCCCACCGCGGTCTCGGTGCTGGTCACGGGCGAAAGCGGCGTAGGCAAGGAGCTCGTGGCGAGAGCGCTCCACGACGGGAGCCCACGTGCTCGCGGCCCGTTCGTGTCGGTGAACTGCGCGGCCCTCCCAGAGGCCCTTCTCGAGAGCGAGTTCTTCGGAGTGGTGCGGGGTGCGTTCACGGGCGCCGACCGCGACCGCGCCGGCCTCTTCGAGCGCGCCCACGGCGGCAC
>SXOO01000271.1 GCA_005776725.1 Pseudomonadota bacterium
CAGGTCGAGGGAACGGCCCAGCCGGACTAAGCGTTCAGCCACCGCGAGCATCGTCTCCGCATCCTCCACGACGCAGGGCCCCGCGATCAGGCAGGGCGATCCGGGGGACTGAAAGCGCCAGGTCACCTGGGGGTGCCGAGCAGTTCCTGGCGGACGCTCATCGGCGTCTCACGGTCCCCGAAGGCGTGCTTCTTCGCGGCCGCAATAAACGAGGCGAAAAGTGGATGCGGCCGGGTCGGACGCGACTTGAGCTCAGGATGGAATTGGCAGCCGAGATGCCACGGGCTATCGGGCAGCTCGATAATCTCGATCAAGCCCCCGTCGGGCGACTGCCCTGACAGTCGCATGCCGTGCTCCGCGAGGACATCGCGGTAAGCGTTGCTGACTTCCCAGCGATGCCGGTGGCGCTCGCTGATTTCGGTGGCTCCATACGCGGCTGCCGCCAGGCTTCCGGCCCGGCGCCGTGCCGGAGAGGCGCCCAGCCGCATGGTGCCGCCCATTTCGCTCACGCTCCGCTGGGAGGCCAACAGGGAGATGACCGGGACCTCACAGTCGGGCTCGAACTCGGTGCTGTTGGCCTTGAGTCCGCAGACGTTCCGCGCGAACTCGATGATGGCGACTTGGAGGCCAAGGCAGATCCCGAAGTAGGGCACCTTGTGCTCACGCGCGTAGCGGACGGCGGCGATCTTGCCCTCCACCCCCCGCTTGCCGAAGCCGCCGGGCACCAGGATCCCGTGGGCTCCGTTGAGGCGCGTGGCCACGATGTCGGGGCTCTGCTCGAAGAGCTCGGAGTCTACGTAGTCCAGCTCGACGCGGACGCGGTTCGCGATCCCGCCGTGCGTGAGGGCCTCGTGCAACGACTTGTAGCTGTCGGCCAGGTCCACGTACTTGCCCACCACCGCGATGTGGACCAGCGGCAGCTCCGGCGCCTTGATCACCTCGACGATCTCTCGCCACTTCGAGAGGTTGGGCTCGGGGCTCCAGATCCCCAGCAGCTCGCAGGCGCGATAGTCGAGACCCTCGCGGTGCAGCGCCTCGGGCAGCTCGTAGATCGTGGAGACGTCCTGCGCGGTGATCACGCAGTCCGGCGGCACGTTGCAGAAGAGCGAGAGCTTCGCCTTCATCTCGGGCGGCATCGCGGCCTCGGTGCGGCACACGATCATGTCGGGGCTGATACCGATGTTCTGCAGCTCTCGAACCGAGTGCTGCGTGGGCTTGGTCTTTAGCTCGCCGGCCGCGCGGATGTAGGGCACCAGCGTGACGTGAATGTTGAGCGTGTTGCCAGGGCCACCCTCCAGCCGCAGCTGCCGGATCGCCTCGAGGAGCGCGGCGAGCGACGAGGCGGTGAGCCCCTTCCCGATTGAGCTGACGACGCCGCCTGTGACGAAGATGTATTTGGTTTTGCGATCGCGGCGGTTACGCGCGCTGTCGCCATTGGACCGGGTCATGGGAGCCTCCAGCTGCCTTTGGTCGTGGCACCCGCCTCGACCCGGGGCCGGACACCTACTGCCCAGCCTTCCGGAAGTCAACGGACTTGCGCGACCGTCCGCACGGCGGGAAGCTCTCGTCATGTCGATTGCTCTTCGCGCCGAGTCCCTCGTCGTTCGGCGTGGCGCCACACCGGTGGTCAACGGGCTGGATCTGCTCGTCCCGTCGGGCCGGTTCTTCGGCCTCTTGGGCCCCAACGGCGCGGGGAAGAGCACCACCATCGACTGCATCGCCGGGCTGGCCGAGCGGGGCGCGGCGCCGGGCGGGCGTCCGCGGATCATGAGCGGCACGCTCGAGGTCCTGGGGCTGGACCCGTTGGGCTCGCCAGAGGTCTCGCGGCGAATCGGCGTGGTCCCCCAGGCGCTGGCCCTCTACGGCGACCTCTCGGTGGCCGAGAACCTCCGTGTCTTCGGCGGCCTCTACGGCCTCCGCGGGCCACGGCTTCGCGGCCGCGTGGAGTGGGCAATGAACCTGGCGGAGCTCACCGAACGCGCGACCTCTCGCGTCTCGTCGCTATCCGGCGGCATGGCGCGGCGCCTCAACCTCGCCTGCGCTTTGCTCCACGAGCCGGAGATCCTCGTGTGCGACGAGCCCACCACGGGCGTGGATCCGCAGTCGCGCAACCACCTTTTCGAGGCGCTCCGCCACCTGCACCGTGAGGGGCGCACCATCCTCTACACCACGCATTACCTCGAGGAGGTCGAGGCGCTCTGCGAAGACGTGGCGATCATCGATCACGGCCGCGTGATCGCGGTGGGTCCGTTGGCGCAGCTCGTGGGCCACGGGGGGCGCTCGCGCGTGACCTGTGACGGGGACGCCGAGGCGGTGCAGCGTGCCTTGGCGGAAGCCGGGTTCACCGGCATCGCCGTGGAGCCCGAGCGGAGAACCCTCGAGTCGGTCTTCCTCGAGCTCACGGGGCGCGCCCTCCGCGAGGAGGCGCCGTGAGCCGCTCGACGGATGCGCTCACAGCGCTCTACTGGCTGATCCGCAAGGACGTGGTCCGCTTCCTCTCGGACCGCAATGGCCTCTTCGCGTCCGTGGCGATGCCCGTCATCCTCGGCGCGTTCCTCGGCACGCTGTTCGCGCCCGACGACGAGCCCAACCCGGTCTCGGTGGCGTTCGTGCACGAGGCGCCCGACAACGGCAGCCGCCGCTTCGAGGCCGAGCTCCGGAAGTCGAAGGCCGTGGCGCTGGTGGACGTGATCACGGCAGACGCGGCTCGCGACTTGTTGCGCCGCGGAAAGCAGCCCGTCGCGGTGCTCGCACGTGGCGGCGGGACCAGCGCGGAGGTGCGCATCCTCACGGATCCGTCGCGCACCGCTGAGGCCGACATCGTCCGCGGCATGGTGGAGGCGGCCGTCTACAAGAGCCTTGCCACCGGGTTCACCGATCCCGCCTCCCGCGCCGAGAACACGGCCGGGCTTGCGCTGCTGCTCGGGGCGGGCGGCGTGGGCGAGCCGGGTAAGACGGCGGACGTGGTGGCCGGCCTGGTCGGGCAGCTCACGGGCAGCGACGGCGGTCTTGGCGCCGTGACCGCCGTGGAGACCCTAGAGCGCGACGGTCGCCCCGCCTACAACACGTACGCCCACAACTTCTCCGGCATGCTGTGCATGTTCCTGCTCTTCTTCGGCATCGAGCAGGCGAAGGCGCGGCTGGACGAGCGCGCCCTCGGGCTCGACCGGCGCGTGGCGATGGCGCCCGTCGGCCGCGTGCTGCCGCGGCTCGCCTCCGGGTTGGCCACGATGCTGCTCGCCCTCGCGATCAGCGCGGCCGTGTTCGCCGTGGCGATTGGGGGCTTCGGGGTCGAGATTCGTGGCTCCATCCCGGGGTTCGTCCTGGTCGTCCTGGGCCAGGCCGCGTTCGCCGGGGGGTTCTCGATGGCGCTCTCCGGGTGGATCGCCTCGCCCCGCGCGGTCCAAGGGGCAGGCTCCGCGTTCGCGCTCATCGCGTCCTTCCTCGGCGGCGCCTGGATGCCGTCGTTCATGCTCCCGTCCTGGTGTCAGGGCGTCGCGATCTTCCTGCCCACTCGGTGGGCCACCGAGGGCTTCGCGGCCACGACCTGGCGTGGGCTCGGGCTCGAAGCGGCGCTGTTGCCGGCGGGGATCCTGCTCGCGCTGGGCCTCGCGCTGGGGGCGCTCGGCATCGCCGGGGCGCGGAGGGCCGGCGCGTGACCGAGCACCGCGCCCTCGTCCACCTCACCCGAGCCTGGTACGTCGCGTGTACCAGCGCCGAGCTGGGGAAGCGCCCGATCGCCCGCACGATCCTCGGCCGGCCGTTGGTGTTGTTCCGAGCGGGCGAAGGCGTGGCTTCCGCCTTGCTGGACCGGTGCCCGCACCGCAACGCGCCACTGTCCGAGGGGCGCGTAGTGAGCGGGGAGCTCGAGTGTCCGTACCATGGCTGGCGGTTCGATGGCGCGGGCAAGTGCATGGCGCTGCCGGGCCTCGCTGAAGGCCCTGTGGAGTCGCCCGGGCGGTGCGCCGAGGCTTTTTCCGTGCGGGAGCAGGATGGGTGGGTCTGGGTCTGGTGCGAGCCGGGCGTGGCGCCCGACGTCGAGCCCATGCGGATCCCGTTCGCGGATGACCCTCGCTACACCGTCTTCCGCCTCGAGATGCGGCTCGAGGGATCGCTGGTGATGGCGCTGGAGAACATGCTGGACGTGCCGCACACAGCCTACCTGCACCGCGGCCTGTTCCGCTCGGGCGAGAAGCGTCACACGATCACGGCGCGCGTACGGCGCCACGGCGCGGGTGCAGAGTGCGAGTACGTCGGCGAGCCGCGGCCCACGGGTGTGGTGGGCGCGCTGTTGGCGCCCGGCGGCGGGGTGGTGCAGCACTGGGACCGCTTCCTCATGCCGTGCTTGGGGCAGGTGGAATACAAGCTGGGCGAGAAGAGCCACATCCTCTCCACCCAGGCCATGACGCCGGAGTCGGACTATGTCACGCGGACCTACGCGATCGCGGCGTTCCGCCTGCCGATCCCCGGGTTTCTCCTGAAGCCGCTCGTCCGGCCCGTGATCCGGAAAATTCTCAAGCAGGACGCGTGGATGCTGAAGCAGATCAGCGACAACGTGAACCGGTTCGGCGGGGAGCGGATGGCCAGCTCGCCGATCGACCTGCTCGGCCCGCACATCTACTACCTGCTCCGGCGCGCCGAGCGAGGCGAGCTCGATGGACGTGAGCACCTGCAGCTCGAGCGCGAGGTCCTGCTCAGGGTCTGAAGCCGCGCGGGCTACTCCAGCAGCTCGGCGTGGATGCCCAGGACCAGCGCGTCGACCTGCTGCGGGGGCGCGAACGCGGTCCACACGGTGCCCGTGAGGAGGCTGGGCAGCCCCCGGAAGTGCCGGCGGAGTGCGCGGTAGGTCTCGCGCTCTTCTCCCAGCCCCGAGCCCACCACGCTGACGGCGCCCACCGGCCAGTCGACGCGCGCCCCGGCGTCGCGGAGCGCCGCGGAGAGGCTCTCGTGTTCATGGAGGTCGTCCCGCGAGAGGAACCAGCGGGCGCCGGACTCGAGCTCGACACGGCCCGCCGTGGGCACCTCGTCGAGGACGGCCTCCACCGCGTCGATCTCGCCGGGCCGCGCCTCGATCACTAGGAGGTCCTTGCGCCCCGCCACCGCGACCACCGGGTTCGGGCGGGCAGGGGGGTGGAGGCGGACGACCGTGCCTTCGCTCTCGGCCGCGAACGTGGAGCGCGAGTAGAGCGCGACCTGCGAGCGACGCGCCCACGCCACCGCCTCGCGATGGAGCACCTTTGCGCCGCCACGCGCGAGCGCGTCCATCTCGTCGTAAGAGAGCGCCTCGATCTTCGTGGCGGCCGGCACCACGCGCGGGTCTGCCGTGAGCACCCCGTCGACGTCGGTGTAGATCTCGCATGCCTCCGCGTCGAGCGCGGCGGCGAGCGCGACGGCGGTGAGGTCGCTCCCGCCCCGTCCCAGGGTGGTGATCTCCCGCCGATAGCTCGTGCCCTGAAAGCCGGCCACGATCACGATCCGCCCGCGCTCCAGCTCGTCCTGCACCCGGAACGGGCGGACCTCCATGATCCGCGCCCGGGCATGGCTGTCGGTGGTCATGATCCCGCACTGGCTGCCGGTGAACGAGATGGCCTCTTCGCCCAGGGCCTGGATCGCCATGGAGAGGAGCGCAGTGGTGGTTCGCTCACCCACGGAGAGCAGCATGTCGAGCTCTCGGCGCGGCGGCTCCGGCACCACCTCGCGGGCCAGGGCCAGGAGCCGGTTTGTCGTGTCGCCCATGGCGCTCACCACCACGACCAGCCCGTGGCCCTGCCGGCGACGCGCCACGACGCGCTCTGCGATGGTCTTTATCCGGTCGACGGTGGAAACCGAAGACCCCCCGAACTTCTGAACGATGATCGACATGAGGTGGAGCTTTTCCCCCGGCTCTGGCGGGCGTCAACTTCCGGTTTACTTCGGGGGAGTGGCGTAGTAACGACGCCCGATTCCGCCCCCCGCAGGGTGCGTTCTGCCAACGCCTGAGGTCTCCATGTTGTTTCGCCGCCACGAAGGTCCCCTCACCGCTCTCGACGTCGACCTTCTCGCGCTGGGCGTCGCTCAAGGCGCCGCGCTGACCGAAGGTCCGGTCGCCGAGCTCGACAAGGCGCTCGGGGGCGCCCTCTCCAGCATCGCCGCCGAGGAGGGCTTCGAGGGCCGCGAGGGGCAGTCCCTGCTGCTCCACACGCTGGGGCGCGTCACCGCGCGGCGCGTGATGCTCATTGGCGTCGGCAAGGACGCAGACACCGATCGCACGCTCGGCGCGCTGGCAGCTCGGCGCGCGCGGGACCTCGGCGTCCAGAGCCTCGGCTTCGCAGCTGGCGGCTACTCCCTCGAGCTGGGCGTCCGGCTCGGCGCTTACCGCTACGAGAAGTGGCGAACCGAGGGCGTGAAGCCGAACAAACTCGCTACGGTCGTCACCGCGGCGGCCGGGGGCGAGGCTGAAGCTGTGGCCGCGGCCGTGTCGCTGGCTCGCGATCTGGTCAACGGCCCGCCGGTCGACATCACGCCCACGAAGCTGGCCGAGACCGCCCAGGCCATCGCCGCCGAGGGCGGGCTCGAGGTCCGTATCTTCGACAAGGCCGCGCTCACCGGCAAGGGCATGAACCTGCTCCTCGCAGTGTCCGCTGGCTCCGATCAAGAGCCCCGCCTCATCCACCTCACCTACCGCGCGCCGGGTGCCACGGACGCCACCCCTTCGGTGGCCCTGGTCGGTAAGGGGCTCACGTTCGACGCCGGCGGGCTCAACCTAAAGCCCTCGGGCTCGATCGAAGACATGAAGATGGACATGGCGGGCGGCGCGGCCGTGTTGGCCGCCATGAAGGCGATCGCTGCCCTGAAGCCGGCGGGGATCGTGGTTCACGGCATCGTCCCGTCTTCCGAGAACCTCACGGGCGGCTCGGCGTACAAGCTCGGCGACGTGTTCAAGAGCTACCTCGGGAAGACCGTGGAGATCATGAACACCGACGCGGAGGGGCGCCTCATCCTCGCCGACGCGTTGGCCTACGCCAACGAGCAGAAGCCGCGCGAGATCATTGATCTCGCCACCCTCACGGGCGCGATCTGCGTCGCGCTCGGCAACGACCGCGCAGGCATCTTCTCGAACAGCGACGCCATCGCGGCTGCGGTCCAGGCCGCAGGTGACGCCGCGGGCGAGGCCTTCTGGCGCATGCCGCTCGACCGGACGCTGTGGAAGCAGATGAAGAGCGACGTCGCCGACATGAAGAACGTGGGCAAGCGGTGGGGAGGCGCCATTACCGGCGCGCTCTTCCTCGACCAGTACATCGGCACCACGCCCTGGGTGCACCTCGACATCGCGGGGCCCGCCTGGGCCGAGTCCGCCGAGGGCCACATCTCCAAGGGCGGTACGGGCTTCGGTGTCCTCACGCTGCTCGAGTACGTCAAGGCGGCCGGGGCCCGGCTCGCCTGATCGGAGGCGTCATGCGTTTCACGCTGCTCTCATTCACGCTGGCGCTGCTGCCGCTCACCGCGGCTGCTGAGCTCACCCCAGAAGTCCGCGCCAGGGTCCAGAGCGCGCTCGAGCGAGGCAACCGCTCTGGCGACCGTGTTACTCGCGGCCTCGCGACCGAGCTGCTCGCGTCATTCGATCCCACCACGGCCGCGCTCGCCGTGGATGCGCTGAAGGACCCGGTATTCGAGGTGCGCCTCGCAGCGGTCTCGGGTCTCCAGAAGGCCGGCGACGCGCGGTGGGAGGCTGCCATCGTCGAGGAGCTCCGGAACCCCCGTAGCGACATGCCGGCGCTGCTCGGGGTGCTGTTCCGCTTGCCCGAGAAAGACGTGTTCCGCCTGGTCCTCCCGCTGTTTCGGGATGAGAAGGTGCAGTCGCGCGCGCCGCTCTTCGAGGCCTTCACCAAGGCCGAGACGAAGTGGATGATCGCGTTCCTGAAGGCCTTCCTCGCCGAGAAGAACACGCAGCTCGTGGAGATGGCGCAGAACGTGGCGCTGTCGATGAAGACGCCCGAGTCCAAGCCGCTGCTGGATCACCTTCTGGCCACCGGCACGCCGGTGGTGAAGCAGCGCGCGCTCGAGGTCTACGCCGAGCTCCCGCGCGGCACCGACCTCGGCCCCGTGAAGAAGCTCCTGAAGGGCAAAGACAAGACCCTGTCGCTCGACGTGGCCAAGGTCCTCGCCCGGCACGGCGACCGGGCTGCGGTCCCCACGCTGCTCCCCGAGCTCGCCTCCACGGATCCCAAGGTGGTCGTGGCTACGCTGGACGCGCTCATGGAGGTGCCCGGGATGGACCTGGTCCCGTCGCTGGAGCAGCTCCTCAAGAAGCCCGACGAGAACATCGAGATCACCCGCCGGGTGCTCGAGCTGCGCTTCCGCGCGGGGGACGCCAAGCTCGCGGAGCTGCTGAAGCGATACCGCGCCTCGCTCGACGTTCGCCTCCAGGCCCTGGCCGTGTACTTCCTCGGCGTGAGCGAGCGCGGTCGCGCGCTGGCGGACCTCCACGAGAGCGTGTTCCACGGCGACGTGAACGTTCAGGTCGCGGCGATCGAGGCGATCGGCAAGATCGCCCACCACGACTCGATCGCCGTCCTGAAGCGCGCGCTCGACGCCACGAACGACCCGGCCCTGCGGAGCCACCTCGTGGCGTCCGTCGCGGCGATCAAGGACGCCGACGTGATCCCCGTGCTTCAGTTCCTGGTCAGCGATCGCCAGGCGGACGTGCGGCGCAACGCCATCATGGGCCTGGCGCGCGTCACCACCCGTGAGGCCGTGCCCACGCTCAAGATCGCGGTCAACGACTCCGACATCGAGGCCCGTACCACCGCCGTGCGCGCGATCGTCACGCTGGACAACGTGGAGGGCCCCGCCACCTATCGTATGGCCCTCGGCTGGATGCCTCCGGAGGCCGTGCTCGACATGGCCGAGGGTCTTGGCGAGTCGTTCGCGCCGTACCTCGACATGTGCCTCACCTCGACTCGCAGCGAGCTCCACGACGCGGCGCTCGCCGCGCTCACCAAGATGCCCGGCAAGGAGGACGGCCTGCTCACGGCCGCCTTCGACCGCACCCGCGACGTGGGCCTGAAGGCGAAGATCCTCACCCGCTTCACCACGCTCCAGGGAGCGGCGGTGCTGCCCCGCCTCGAGGCGGCCGCGAAGCCCGGGGTCAATCCGGCGCTGCGCGCGGCCGCGGTCTCGCTCGCGGGCACCGTGGGCGACGTCCTCGCCGAGGGCTGGCTCACGGGTCTCCTCGAGGAGCCGGACGAGCGCGTCCGCGTCGAGGCCGCGATCGCCCTCGTGAAGATCCACGCCAAGCTCCCGCCGGCGAAGGGCAAGAAGCCGCGTAAGCGGTGAGCGACCCTCCGGGACGCCGTCCGCGCGAGGGCCTCCCCGGGCGCACTCGTGGCTGGCCTCCCGAGCACCCCGAGTCACACGAGTGAGCGGCTCACAGCGGCCTCTAGCGCGCACCGAAACGCTGCGTCGACCACGTCACCGCGTGTATGCTGCGCGCGTGCGTCACGCCGCGCTACTGCTCCTCCTCGGCTGCTCCGAGTTCATCGACAAGGACCCAGTCGACACGGCGACACCCTCCGCCGATGGCGGCGGGACGGCCTGCGACGCCCCCTGCGCGGAGCCCGGCCTCGTGGAGTGCGACGGCGACTCCCGCCGGGTCTGTGTGTCGATCGAAGGGTGCGCCACCTGGCAGCCCACCACCCCGTGTGGCGACGACGAGGTCTGCCGAGGCGGCGAGTGCGGCGCTGATCACTGTCCTGCCGAAGGGCTGGCCGAGTGCCGCGGCGACGACGGGCTCGAGCGGTGCGGCGTGGGCCAACGCGGCTTCCTCGACTGGGGCGGCTACGAGGCGTGCGCCGACGAGCACGCCTGCGTCGACGGCGCATGTGTGGCACCCGGCGGCTCGTGCCCCGCGCTCGGTAGCCGGCGCTGCGCAGGCGGCGGTGCGTCGGTCTGCAAGCTGATCGCCGGCCGCCTCACGTGGACCGAGGAGGGGTGTGGCCCAGGGACACGGTGCCTCGGTGCGGGGATCTGCGGCGCTGACGCCTGCGAGCCCGGCGTGCAGCGCTGCGATGGTGAGGCGATCGCGGCTTGCACCACGGACTCCAGCGGGTTCCGCGTCTTTGGCGAGGCGATCGCGTGCCCCGACGCCGGCGTCTGCCGCGACGTGGCGCCAGCCTTCGGCACCCCCCAGGCCCACTGCGGCACGGACGAGTGCACGGAGGGCGCCCTCCGCTGCGGTGACAGCCCGGAGCGCTGCGAGGTGGACGTCCTCGGGTTCTTCAAGTGGGCACCTCAGCCCGCGTGCGCGGATGGCCTCGAGTGCCGCGATGGCGCGTGCGGCGTGGACCAATGCCCCGCGCTCAACGCGGCGGAGTGCGTCAGCGGTGGCCTGCGGCTCTGCGCACTGGCCGGTGGCTTCCTCGGCTGGGGCGAGCCCGCCCCCTGCGGCGAAGGCGCCGTCTGTTCCGGCAACGCCTGCCAGATCCACGGCTGCCCTGGACTGCTCGCCACGAAGTGCGTCGATGTGACTCACGCGGCGCTGTGTGAGCTGGACGACGCCACCGGGCTCCTGGCTTGGAGCGACCCGATCTCCTGCCCCGGCCAAGGCAGCGAGTGCCGTGCGCAGGGAGTCTGCGGCAAAGACGCGTGCCCGGTCGCGGGCGCTGTCGAGTGCATCAACCTCTCCTCGATCGCTACCTGCCAGCTCGGCACCGGGCCCTTCCTCGTCTGGGCGCCCTCCGGCCAGTGCGAATCGAGCGAGGAGTGTCGCGCCGGCGTGTGCGGGCACGACGAGTGTGCGCTCGGCGCCGCCGAGTGCGTCGGCCAGGACGCGGCTCGAAGCTGCGTCGACGGCGCGTCGGTAGGCGGCACGGCCGGCTTCGGCGCGTGGACTCCGGCGGTTGCGTGTCCGCACCCCGACATGAGCTGTGCTGGAGGGGCGTGCGCCTTTCAAGGGAGCTTCGCGCTCGCCGCCGGGGACGGCGCCCCGGACGTGGTGGCGTTGAGCGACGGCTTCGGCGTCTTGACCGGCGGGCCGCTGAGATGGCGGCAGTTCGGCCTGGACGGACTCGAGAAGAACGCCGTCGCGCTGGGCCCCAGCAGCGGCCAGCCACGCGTGGTCCGGGGCGACGGCGGCACCATGGGGCTGTGGCACCGCGACGGCGGCCTGTACGCGGCCTCGCTGGTCCCGCTCGGCTCGGCGTACCCGCTCCCCGCCACCTTCCCGCTCGGGACCCCGGCCCTCTACGACCTCTTCCTGTCGTCGGAGGGCCCTTATGCGGTCCGGGCGGAGGACACCGCCAGCGGCGGGCGGATCGCCGGGAGCCCGCTCGCGGGCGACGGCGTGCTCTACACCGTGGAGGTGGCCGCGACCGACACGCCCCTGCTCGCGCTCGCCGCCGCCGCTACGGCCTCCGGGGCGGGCGCGTTCGCCTGGGTCACCTCCGGCGATCCCAGCACCGTCTCGTTTCGACGCCTGGACTTCGCGGGTGGTTCGGTCACGCAGGTCGCCTGGCTCACGGGCAACTCGCCGCTGGGCGGTCTCGCGCTGAGCGGCCGTGACGAGGGCGCCCTGCTCGTGCTCGAGCGGGAGGGTCAGCTCGAGGTCACCGCGCTGGACTACGACGACACCGGGCTCAACGGCAGCTTCGTGCTCGTGGGCGCCGGGCGGGATCCGGTCCTCGTGGGCGACGTTCTGCTCTACCGGGTGAAGGCGCCGGACTCGGAGGCCTTCGAGATCTGGGTCGCCCGGGTGGGTCCCGGTGGGTTGATCTCTGCTCCTCGCCTCGTGGACGCTGACCAGGACCTCTCGCAGCCGCGCGCGGCAGTGCTGCCGGACGGCCGGATGGTGGTGGTGTACCTCGCGGCTTCGGGCCCGCGCGCCGCGTACGTGGAGGGTCTCTGAGATGTGGCAGATCGAGGTGGACTACGAGCTTCAGGCGGCGAGGCGTCTCCACGGCCTTCCCCCCGAGCACCCGTGCGGTCGACTCCACGGCAACACGTTCCGGGTGACCGTGAGGCTCGCCGGGGCGCTGCAAGGGCCGGGCTGGGTGCGCGACTTCGCCGAAGTCGACGCCGCGATGGCGCCCGTGCTCGCGGAGCTCGATCACTCCGAGCTCAACGCGGTGCCTGGCCTCGAGAACCCCACGAGTGAGCGCCTCGCCCAATGGATCTACGAGCGGTTGCAGCTGCCGGAGCTGCAGGCGGTGGTGGTGAGCGAAACTCAGCGGACGCGGTGCACGTACACCGGTCCTGCTGCCAGCGCGTAGGCAGCCAGGCAGACGACGACATCAGTTCGAGAAGGAGTCAGCGGTGGAGCAGTTCGGGATTCGGGTCGACAAGCAGTACTTCAACTTCGCCGCCGCGCACTTCTTGCTGTTCCCGGACGGGACGCGGGAGGAGCTGCACGGGCACAACTACCAGGTGACGGTGGAGGTCACGGGTCCCCTCAGCGACGGGGACGTAGTGCTCAACTTCATCCCGTTCAAGCCCATCGTGCGGAAGTGCTGCGACGAGCTCGACCACCGGCTGCTCCTGCCTCGGGACTCTCACTGGCTCCGCATCATCACCACGGAGCGCGAGGTGGAGGTGTGGCACGGTGAGGACCGCTTCGTGGCGCCCCTGCGCGACGTGACGATCCTGCCGATCCCCAACACTTCCGCCGAGCGGCTCAGCCAGTACCTGGCCCACCAGATCCTGTCGCGCGTCCGCGAGCAGATCCCAGACGCGCGTATCGACAGCATCCGGGTCTCGGTCCAGGAGACGCCGGGCCAATCGGCCATGGTCACGCTGACCGAGCTAGAGCCCACGTGATCAGGGGGAGCCTCCGTCTTCTTCTCGTGAGCGGCGCGCTCGCCTGCGCTGGCGGCCCCGCCGCTGCGCCGCCTTCGGCCGACGCAGGTGTCACCGATGTGGGCGACCCGGCCGCCGTGCCGGACGTCCCCAACACGGCTGACGTAGACTTGGGGGACGGCCAGGCCGCCTCGGATCTTGCGGACACCGTCGTGGACGTGGTGGAGCCGCCCTTCGACCCCCTCCCGCTGGTTCACCCGTTCGTGGGCACGGGCGCGGCGGGATTTAACTACGGCGCCACCCCGCCCGGCCCCGCGTTGCCCTTCTCCCTGGTCCGGCTGTCCCCCAACACCGGCGACTTGAACGCCAACACGTTCGGTGTCGGGCACGCCGGCGGGTACCGCTACGAAGACCCCTACCTGCTCGGGTTCTCTCACTATCACCTGGTAGGCGTGGGCATCGGCGACGCTGGGAACATGCGCGTGATGCCGGTGCGAGGGCCGCCGGCGGAGCAGACGGTGTGGACCGCCTACCGCGCCGACCTCGACCACTCGGCGGAGCACGTGGAGCCCGGCTACTACCGGGTCGACCTCCCGGACCGCGGCGTCCGCGCGGAGCTCACCGCCACTCGCCGTGTGGGCGTTCACCGCTACACGTTCTCGGACGCACCGGAAGGCGCCGCGTCGCTGGTGTTCGATCTGGGCGCGATCATCGGCGACGGCGGGATCACCGCCAGTACGCTCACGGTCGATCCGGCCACCGGCGAGCTCTCTGGCTCCCTCCACAGCAGCGGCGATTTCTCGGGCCGCTTCGGCGGTTACACGCTGTACTTCGCTGGCCGCACGAGCCGCCCCCCGCTGGCCGTGCACACGTTCAAAGACGGGCCGCCACCGCCCGCCATGGAGCCCGGCGCTTTCTTCGAGGGCACCCCCACCGTCACGGGCGTGAACGTCGGCGCGGTGATCGAGTTCTCTCCCTCGGGCGGGCCCGTGGAGCTCGCGATCGGGCTGTCCTTTGTGGACGGCGACGGCGCGGCCCAGGCGCTCGCTGCCGAGTTTCCGCCCGGCAGCACCTTCGACGACGCCCTCGCTGCAGCGCGCGTCGCCTGGACGGAGGCCCTCAGCCGCGTCCGGGTGCGCGGCGGCACGGAGACGCGCACGCGGATCCTCTACACGGCGCTCTATCACACGCTGCTGATGCCCACGTTGATGACCGACGTCGACGGGCGCTACCGCGGGATCGACCAGCAAGTGCACCTGGCGGAGGGCTTCACCTACTACAGCGACCTCTCGCTGTGGGACACCTACCGCACCTTCCATCCCCTCATGACCCTGCTCTACCCGGAGTATCAGGCGGACTTCCTGCGCTCGCTCGCGGCGATGGCGCGCGACTGGGGTGGCCTGCCGCGCTGGCCGCTGGCGATCGGCGAGGGTGGCTCCATGATCGGCACCAGCGCCGACATCGTCTTCGGCGACGCCGAGCTTGCCGGCGGAGGGCCGGTTCCGGCCTCCGAGATCTGGCCCGCGGTGAAGACCACCGCCTTCGGCCGCCACCCGCAAGGCAAGACGGACAAGGACCGGATCGACGACTACATGGCCTTCGGCTTTTGCCCCTCGGACAGAGGAGGGGCCGGCTCGGTCTCGCACACCCTCGAGTACGCCACGGCGGACGCCTGCGGCGCGGTGCTGGCCGAAGCCGCGAGCGACGGCGCCTCGGCGGCCGCTCTCGCCGCTCGCGCTGCCAGTTGGAAGCACCACATGGACAACGATCAGGGCTTCCTCGCGCCGCGTCGCTCGGACGGCACAGTCCCGAAGTACACAGCCACAGAACATTCCACGCATTACATCGAGGGATCCGCCTGGCAGTACACGTTCATGGTCCCTCAGGACGTGCCGGGCCTCGTCGCGGCGCTCGGTAAGCCCCGTTTCGTCGAGCACCTCCACGGGCTCATGGACGGGACCCGAGCAAACTTCCAGCCGCTCCTCCCCACGGGAACCTACTGGCACGGGAACGAGCCCAACCTCCTGGCGCCGTTCTTGTTCGGGCACGCAGGGCGCAGCGATCTCGCCGGCTGGTGGGTCCACTGGGTGGCCGACCACCTCTACACCCTCGAGCCGGGCGGCCTCGCCGGGAACGACGACGGCGGCACGCTCTCTTCCTGGTATGTGTTTGCCGCCGCCGGCCTCTACCCCCTCTCTTGCACCGGACAGTTCACCGTGACGCAGCCCCTCTTCGACGAGGTCATCTGGCATCTCCCAGAGGGGCTCGGGAGGCCGGCGCGCATGCTCACCAGCCGGGTCGCGGACTGGATCATCGAAGAGCCTGTCGCGTTCCCGTTGTGGGACGGGTCGCCCGTGACCAGCCCGACGCTCCCGGTGGGGTGGCTCATGGCCGGCGGCACGCTCACCCATGCGCAGAGCGGCTTCGGGCCAGAGCCGCCGGCGCTCTGAGACCATTGATGTGACCTTTGATACCGCGCTTGACGCTGGGGCCACTGAGCGCCTAGCCTCCGTCTCGACTGCGGCTGCAGCCTTCCGCGCCTGTGCGGCCCATCAGCTCTCGCGCTGATCTTGGCCGATCCTCGTCGGGGGGCCTTGCCGAGTCGTGGGCTCTGCCCGAAACCGGAACGGCGTGTCGTCTTGGCGGCACGGTCGAGTGAATCAGGAAGGGCCCGGAGGCCGGCATGCAAGTTGAGTCAGAGCGTGCACTAGCGAAGTCCGCCGCCCCACTGGAGGGTGTGCGTCGCGTCGGCGCAGCGGCGATCCTGCTCCCGGTCTCTGGGCCGGCGTTCGTCCGGGCGGGTCTGGTCCTCGCCATTGCGCTTGGCTGCTCTGACGCTACCCCGCCCTCCACGCTGCTCACGGGCGGCGACATCGCGCTCCCCGGACCCGACACCGGCGGTGGCAAGGAGGTCGCTTCACCACCGGACGTCGCTGGCGACGCGCCCGGCGCGGGCGCCGAGACCGATCAGCCCGACGGAGGGGACGACCCGGACACCAGTCAGGTCGTGGTGGACTGCGCCGCCCAGCCCGGCGCGGCGGGTTGCGACTGCGACGACGGCTCTTCGTGTGACAGCGCTTGGTGCGTGCTGACCTCTGCGGGGCAGAAGTGCGCCGCCTTCTGCGGCGAGGGATGCGGCGAAGGCTTCGAGTGTCGCACGGTCTCCGCGCCGGGTGCGGGAGCCGACGTGTCCCAGATCTGCGTCGACCGCGCGGTGTACCTGTGCTCGCCTTGTACCGACAACTCCGACTGCGCGGCGCTCGGCTTCGAGGGGGAGGACAAGTGTCTCGACTTCGGCGACGCCGGGAAGTTCTGCGGCATCGCGTGCTCGGCGTCCGGCTGCCCGGACGGCTATGAGTGCGGCGAAGACGGCCAGTGCATCCCGCTCACCGGTGAGTGTGCGTGCTCGCCCCTCGCGGTCTCGAGCGAGGCATCCACGAGCTGTGCCGTGACCAACGCCTTCGGCTCCTGCGTGGGCGCCCGCTCGTGCAGCGAGGAAGGCCTCACCGACTGTGACGCGGAGACCCCGGCGGCCGAGACCTGCGACGGCAAAGACAACGACTGCAGCGGCGGCACGGACGACCTCGTCATCACCGCCTGCGTCATCGCCAACGAGTACGGGTCGTGCCCGGGGACTCTGCTTTGCCAGGGAGGCCAGGGCGTGTGCCAGGGCACCCCGCCCACGAGCGACCTCTGCGACGGCAAGGACAACGACTGCGACGGCTCGATCGACGACTCGTTCCCGAACAACGACGGCGACAGCCTCGCCGACTGCGTGGACCCCGACGACGACAACGACGGCCTCATCGACGACACCGACAACTGCGACCTGAACCCCGCTCCCGACCAGACGGACACCGACCTCGACGGCGAGGGCGACGTCTGTGACGCCGACGACGACGGCGACCAGTCGCCAGACAGCCAGGACTGTGCGCCGCTGAAGAAGCAGGTCTATCCCTTCGCGCCCGAGGTCTGTGACGGCGTAGACAACGACTGCGACGGCGCCACCGACGAGAAGAGCTGCACCGACGACAACGCCTGCACCGACGACGTCTGCAACCCCACCTCGGGCTGTGAGCACCCGTTCAACAACCTCGCGTGCAGCGACGGCAACCCGTGCACCGAGAAGGACGCGTGTTCGTTCGGCACCTGCACCGGCTCTTTCATCAAGTGCGACGACCTGAACCCCTGCACCACGGACTCCTGCACGGCGGCAGCCGGCTGCATCAACACCCCCAACGGCCTCCAGTGCTCAGACGGCAACGCGTGCACCACCGCAGACACCTGCGCCGGTGGCGCCTGTGTCCCCGGCGTGGTGGAGAAGTGCGAAGACAACAACCCGTGCACGTTCAACGACTGCAACACCGCCACCGGGTGCGCGAACAGCCCCTTCGACAACGCCTGCTCCGACGGCAGCGCCTGCACCAACGGAGACAAGTGTGTGGGCACCACGTGCGTCGGTGTCGACAAGGTCTGCGATGACGGGAACCCCTGCACCGCCGACACCTGCGACGCCTCGGCGGGCTGCGTCCATCCTCCGCTCACCGGGCCCGCGTGCTCGGACGGGATCCTGTGCACCACCGGCGACACGTGTGTCGGCGGGACTTGTTCGGGCGATGACGCGGGATGCACCTGCTTCACCAACGCCGACTGCACGGCCTCGGAGGACGGGAACGCCTGCAACGGCACCCTGTTCTGCGACACCTCCACAGGACCCTTCAAGTGCCGCGTGAACGTGGAGTCGGTGGTCACCTGCGAGCTGCCGGCCGGCGTACACCCCGAGTGCGGCGTCGTGGCGTGTGATCCGGTGACGGGCGCGTGCAACACGACCCTGGCGCTCGATGGGACAGCATGCGACGACGGTAACGGCTGCTCTGACTCGGACGTCTGCGTCGCTGGCGCGTGCACCGGTACCAAGAAGATCTGCAACGACGGACAGCCCTGCACCGTCGACAGCTGCGACTCCGCCCTTGGCTGCGTCTTCATTGCGGTCCCCGGCGTCAAGCCCTGTGACGACGGCAACGCCTGCACCAACAACGACCTGTGCGAGGGCGGGTTCTGCTCTGGCAAGACCCAGGTCCTCTGCTCCGACTCCAGCCCCTGCACCGATGAGACCTGCGTCCCCGCGATCGGGTGCGTCAGCTCGAACAACACCAAGCCCTGCAGCGACTTCAACAGCTGCACGCTGGGCGACCAGTGCTTCGGCGGCTCGTGCAAGCCCGGTGCTCCGGTCAGCTGCGACGACGGCGACAAGTGCAACGGGGCCGAGAGCTGCGACGCGGCAGCCGGGTGCAAGCTCGGCAACCCACTCGTCTGCAACGATGGGCTCCCGTGCACGGCCGACTCTTGCGGCGCCGCGGCGGGCTGCGTCCACCTCCCGAACGACGCATCCTGCTCGGACGGGATCTTCTGCAACGGCGTGGAGAAGTGCGTGGCGTCGCTCGGCTGCACCGGCAGCCCGCTCCCGGACGAGACCGTCTGCAACGATGGCAATGCCTGCACCTCGAGCGACAAGTGCGTGGCCGGCGTGTGCATCGGGCAGGGGCTTCAGTGCGACGACAACAATCCCTGCACGGTCGACGCCTGCAACGCCGGCGGGACCGGCTGCGAGTCTACGCCCTTGCCGCAGTTCTCCGCCTGCAACGACGGGAACCTCTGCACGCCCACAGACACCTGCGACAACGGCTTCTGTACGGGCTCCGGCGTGGTCGACTGCAATGACGGGAACGTCTGCACTGACGACCAGTGCCTCCCCGCCGTCGGCTGCGTTCGGTCGAACAACCAAGGGGTCTGCACAGACGGCGATACATGCACGTTCAACGACAAGTGCGCTGGCGGGAAGTGCGCGGGCACCACGCTCGACTGCTCCACCGTGGGCGACGGGGACCCGTGCACGGAGGACGACGTCTGCGTCGGCGGCGCGTGCATAGGCTCCCCCGTGGACTGCTCCAGCCTCAACGACCAGTGCAACTCGGGTGTGTGCCAGGGCGGCCTCTGCTTCGAGCAGCCCCTGACCAAGCCCTGCAACGACGGCGACGCCTGCACCACCGGCGACTCGTGCCTCGCGGGCAGCTGCGCGGGCGCGGCGCTGGACTGCACGCACCTCGACAGCGCCTGCGCAACCGGTGAGTGCCAGGGTGGCGTCTGCGTGGAGGAGCCCATCGCATGCAGCCCCACGGATGTGCGCGTGAGCTTCTCGTCCGCGAGCCTGTTCATGACGCCGGTCTCTGGCTTCCGCACCCGCGGCTCGATGGGGCAAGCGTCGCCCGTCGGCCTCACGTCGGGGGCAACCGGGCTCAAGGTCCGCCTTGGGTTCCCGGGAGGTCTGTGATGCCCGGTTCACGCAGGGATCGGGTGTTTGTTTCGAACCCGCGCGGGCCGTTTGCCCGGCGAGCGGGTGTGATTTCTAGTTTCGGGGACCGCGCGGCGGTCCTCGTGTCGGAGGGTGTCCCATGCTGAGACGGTTCTTGAAGGCCCTGTCCGTCGGGGCCGTGCTGGCGTCCGCCAGCGCAACGGCGGCGGTTCCGCTTCAGATGAACGTCCAGGGCTCGCTCCTGAACGCCGACGGCAGCCCCGTGAGCGGTACCTACTCGATCAAGTTCACGCTCTACGACGGCTCCGGCGCAACCGCCACGCCGTCCTGGAGCGAGACCATCGCTGACGTCGCGGCGTCGTCGGGGGTCTTCGACGAGGTGCTCGGAAGCGGCGGAACGCCCCTCCAGGCGTCCGTGTTCACGGGCACAAACCAGCTCTGGTTGGGCATCACCGTGCTCTCCGGTCCGGGGGTCCCCAACGGGGGCCAGGCCGAGCTGCCTCGCCGGCCGCTCGCCACGGTGGCCTACGCGTTCGAGTCGCACCACGCGGTGTCGGCTGGCAGCGCAGACAACCTCTCGTGCGCTACCGGCTGTGTGTCGTTGTCCGAGCTCGGCTTCGACGTGGCCACACAGGCGGAGCTCGACGCGTCGAACCTCCTCCCGGCGAATAGCTCGCTCGACCTCCAGTGCTCCGGCGGCTGCGTGTCAGTCTCCGAGCTGGGCTTCGACGTCGCTACGCAGGCCGAGCTGGACGCCGCAACCTCCGGGATGATGGCGGCGATGGGCCAGGCGAACGCCGCGATTGGCGCGCTGACCACCACCGTCGATGGCCACACCGCCTCGCTCACCGCGTTGGCCGCGCGGGTCACGACGGCGGAGGGGATGATAGCGACGCTCGCCGCGAAGGTGGCGCTCTCCGATCTCGCGTGTGCGGCGGGGCAGATCGCGGTCTCCTCCGGGGCCGGAGTCTGGGCCTGCGGCGACGCGCCCAAGTCCACGCCGTCCGCCCCCTGCGTGGGTGAGTACAAGGGCCTCCAGTGGGATGGCACCGACTGGAAGTGCGTCAACGTGCTCGGCTCGGGCCTGTCCGGCGGCAAGGCGAAGGCCTTCGAAGCCAAGGACTCGTGGGGCTTCGTCTGGGACGGCCTCGAGCGGCAGTCCGGAACGTGGCAGGAGGCCACCGCCGCGTGCGCCACCCTCGGTGGGCGCCTGCCCACCATCAGCGAGCTCTGGCGTGTGTCGGGCGGCCAGCGCTCCGAGATCGGGAACAGCTACGAGACCAACTACCTCTGGTCCCGCACGCAATGGGACAAGGGCAGTCACGCCCGTCTGCGTTTGACCGACGGCTCGATCGACGGTCAGGGCGACACGAACAAGAACTCCTACCGCTGCGTGTGGAGCAACAACCAGCTCACGTACTTCGCGGGGAACCACTGCTATGGAAACCCCGGAACGGAGTGTCAGAAATCCAAGGTCGAGGGCGCTCGCTTCAACTTCGACACGCTGGACCGGCCACCGGTCCCGTACCTCTCGGCTGTGGACGACTGCTCGTTCTACGGAGCGCACGTCATTCGGCAGCGGGAGTACGCGGAGAACATCCCGGTCACGGGCGGGCTCCCGAACGGGAGCTACAACTGGCTCTGGACGTCAGAGAACAACCTCTATTACTGCAACCAGACCGTGCGGTGGACTGGCGTGGATCCCGCCTACACTGACAGCGTCGTGAGCCCGCAGTCCACGACCTACAACGACACACGGACGAGCCAGGGCACCCGGCTTCGGTTCCGCTGCTCGGGCATCAACTATGACTCGGGCGTGCACCCCAACACCATCGGCGATCAAACCAACCCGGAGTTCGTCGCCACGGGCGTGAAGCTCAAGAGCCACGTAGGCAACAAGGGCTCCGTGCACTACTGGGACGCTATCACGGACTGCTTCAACGGCGGCGGCCACGTGCCAACGCAGCTCGACTACACCGAGCTGATCCGGGCCGGCCTCCCCAACGGCGCCGGCACGGGCAGCCACCTCTGGAACTCCGACTTCAGCCGCTACGAGTACACCAACGGTGTGCGGTGGACCGGCACCGATACGCAGTTCACCGGGTTCCACAGCGAATATGTGGACTGGTTCTACGTCGGCCTCGCGGCGTCCTACAAGATGCCGTACCGGTGTGTCTACTACCCGATCGACGCCGAGTACGCCGGGCCGCCCAAGGCGACGAGCTGCGACGGCTCCGGCAACTTCCACTGCTGCAACACCGGACAGTTTAAATGTTACGGCGTGGAGAAGGGCGGCAGCACCAAGATCAAGATGTGGGCCGACACAGTGGACCGGGGCGCCGTCAACTACATCAATGCGGTGAAGGCGTGCGCGTCCGAGAACGGTCGCCTAGCCTCGTCCCGTGAGATGACCGAGCTCATTCGGTCCGGCCTGCCCAACGGTAACGGCACCGACTACCTGTGGACGAGTGACTCCATCGTCTACCACGACAACGGGAGCCACGACTACGCCCTGACGGTGCGGTGGAGCAACATCGAGACCAGCTGGACACCCACCGCAGAGAACAACAACCACTCCTGGCGATACAAACACCCGAGCTCGACGGGCGACCGCAACCGGTTCCGCTGCGTCTGGAGCAACGAGCTTCGTCAGTAGCGTGGAGCGGAGCGGGCGGGGGACTCAACCCCGCCCGTGTGGCCACCCGGCAGCGGTCGGAGCTGCCAGGGTTGCGACAGCGGCGGGGGGCTCAACCCCGCCGTAGCGCGGCTTCGACCGCGCGCATCCCATCGATAGCGCTCGACACGATGCCACCCGCGAACCCGGCGCCTTCGCCGGCGGGGTAGAGCCCTGGCGTATTCACAGCCTCGAGGCGCTCGTCCCGCAGGATTCGGATGGGCGAGCTGGTCGTGGTCTCCGCCGCCACCAGGACCGCCTCGTTGGTGAGGTAGCCACGGAGCTGGCCCTCGAAGCGGCGGGCCGCCTGTCGCAGCGCGCGCACCACGAAGTCCGGTAGCACCTCTGCCACGTTGCCCGCCGTGAGCCGCGGACGGTACGACGAGCGCGCCGGCAGCGTGCTGGAGCCGCGGCCTTCCACGAAGTCGACGAGGCGCGTCGCCGGAGCCGCGTAGTCTCCCCCGCCGGCGAGGAAAGCCCGACGCTCGATGGCGCGTTGCCACGCGAGGCCTTCGAGGGGGTCGCCGCTCGGCGAGTGGTCAGAGGGCTCCGTGGTCACAACCAGCGCCGCGTTGGACAGGCCGTTTGCTCGGGACGCGTTGCTCATCCCGTTCACGTTCAGGTGCCCGGGCTCCGTCGGCGTGGGGATGATGAAGCCGCCGGGGCACATACAGAACGAGTAGACCCCACGGTCCTCGAGCTGACACTTCAGGAAATACTCGGCCGCACCCACGTCCTCGCGGCCGGCCGCCGCGCCGAGCTGGGCTCGGTCGATCAGGTCCTGCGGGTGTTCCACGCGGGCACCGACCGCGAAGGGCTTCGACCCCATGGTGACGCCGCGTTGCGCCAGCATCATGTACGTGTCGCGGGCAGAGTGGCCCGTCGCCAGCACGACCACATCGGCGGCGATGTGCTCGATCATCTCCCCGCCCCGCGCCCTTACCAGCAGCCCGCGCACCCGGCCGGAGGGGTCCAGCTCCAAGTCCTCGAGCCGCGTGTCGAAGCGGAAGGTGACCCCTCGCTCCACGAGCCAGGCGTGCATCGTGTGCAGGACGGGGATGAGCTCGTTCGTGCCCACGTGGGGGTGCGCCACGCTGAGGATCTCGGCGCTGGCGCCGAAGGCTACGAGGCGCTCATAGACTTCGCGCACTCGCGGATCCTTCTTCCGCGTATAGAGCTTCCCGTCCGAGTAGGTGCCCGCGCCGCCCTCGCCGAAGCAGAGGTTGGTCTCGGCGTCGAGCTCTCCATGGGCGCGTAGGCGCCGCGAGCGCTGGTGTCGGTCCTTCAGCGCCCCGCCGCGGTCCAGCACGGTGCACGGGATGCCAGCGTCCGCGCACCGCAACGCAGCGAAGAGCCCCGCGGGCCCGGCGCCTACGATGACCACGCGGCGTCCAACGTCTGCAACCTCGGGGGCGACGATCGGCGTGGGCTCAGGCACCGGCGCTGGGGCGCCCCGCAGCCCCACAGCGAGTGAGATGACCCAGCGGGGGTGCTGGCCGCGCGCGTCGAGTGACCGCCGCAACACGGCGACGTGAGTCACGTCCTTCGGCCGCACGCCCAGCGCGTTGGCGGCCAAAGTGGTGAGGTCTGCCAGTTTGTCGAGCGGGATCCTGAGGTCGGTGAGAACGGGCACGGCCTAGTAGCCCTGAATCATCTCCAGCGTCTCGCCGGCCGCGAGCTCACGGCCGCTGCGAAGGACGATGCACATCGAGGTGTTCTCGAACGGCTCGAGCACCATGACCTCGCCGATGTTCTCCCAGGGATACCGCTTCGCGGCCTCGTTGGACTCGGGTGGATAGAGCCCGTCGCCCCGGGTGCGAACGACCAGACGGTTTCCGCGGCGCACCTTCTGCTTGAAGCCCTTGTCGATGATCACGTAGTCGTGCTCGCCCATGAGCGACACCGCCGCGAAGTTGTCTACCACGCGCGCCCAGAGCCCCACGGCGTTCTGGACCGGCGTGACTACTTCGTTCGTCCACGTGCGCTTGGTCAGGAGGTCGCCGCGCTGGATCTCCTCCCAGCTCTTCAACACGAGCGACTTCATCATCGGCTTCGACTTGTCTACGGAGAGCACGCGCGAGATGCCGAGGTGCCTCACCAGATAGCCGAGCACGGCGTTCGTCTTGGGATCGAGCACCGGCCGGTCGACCCGGTAGATGGTGTACTCCTCACCGGGAAGGATCCGCTTCGGGATCGAGAACTCGACGTAGGCCTCGTCGTACTCGCCCAGAAGCGTCTTCTCCTCGCGGGAGCCCGTGATCTTGCCGGACTCGCGGTAGTCGCGCTCCGTGACGAAGCCCTTGAAGCGAGCCAGGATCTCCTCGAGGCGCGGCGCGTCGGAGAAGCGGCTCTTGGCGTAGGTGATGACCTCGGTCTTCTCTTTGATCTTGGGCTTCAGGTAGAGCAGGTCGCCGGGATAGATCCAGTGCGGGTTCGTGATCTGTGGGTTGTAGCTCCAGAGCACCGGCCAGAAGAACGGGTTCCCGAAGTTGAGATCGGACAACGTCCACAGCGTGTCGCCCGTCTGAACCACGTAGGTCCCCGGCGGCCGCCAGTTGCTGGTGGTCTGGGTGACGATCGACGGCTCGTAACGGTCGTCCGCGAGAGCCGGGGTGGCAAGCGCCACGGCGAGGGCGAGCCAGCGCATCAGAGCGACTCCAGCTTCTGCTTGGCGAGGTTTGCGACAGGGCTGTCGGGATACGACTGAATGACGGACTCGAACGCGTTGCGCGCAGCGGTGGGGTTGCCGAGGTTCATCTGGCAGAGCCCGATCTTGAGCATCGCGTCAGCGGTCTTGTTCTCCATGGGGTAGACCTCGACGACCTGCAGGAAGTAGTCGAGCGCCTTGTTCCAGAGCGAGCGCGTGTAGTACGCCTCGCCCGCCCAGTAGAGCGAGTTGTCTGCGTATTCGTGCGCCGGCCACCGCTCCACGAACTCCAGGAACTTGTCCACGGCCACGTTGTAGCGGCCGGCCTTGAGGTCGGCCATGGCCTGGTCGTAGGCCGTCTTTGCGTCTTTGTCGCTTCGAGACGCTTTCTTCTGCACCGGCTCTGCCGACTTCGGCGGCGGCGCGCCTTCGGGCTCGGCTGCGGGCCCCGCCGGGTCCTTGGCGCAGCCCGGAATTCGGCGCCCGTCGGCGGTGATTCGGTCGAGCTCGTCGCAGGGGGGCTCGCGCCCCGGATCTGGCCGCTCCACGCGCTTCGCGGGGCGGTCGTTCATGGGGTCGTAACGATCGGTGACCATGTCGGGTTTGACCCGGAGCTCCGGCAGCTGTTCGGGCGACTGAATCCTGCGCGCTCGGTTGCGCTCGGCGGTCTCCAGCCGGTCCTTCAGCAGAAAGAGCTCGGTCTCGAGGTTCTCCAGCATGGCGTTGAGCTGTGCGAGCTGCTTCTTGATCTCGCCGTTCTCACGCTCAGTGACGTCGAAGCGCTTCTCGAGGAGCTCGAAGCGCGCGGTGCCGCAGCCCAAAGCGCAGCACAGCGCCGACCCCACGGCCATGCGGCCGAGGAGCCCGGGTCGAGTCGTGCTCGCCAGCGCCCTTCGCTCTCCGGAACCCGAGACCTCAACGCGGTCGCGGGCGTGCCACACAGTCATCGTCGCCTGCCTCTCGTAAGCCGGTTTCTCCGGCACACGAAACCCGGCGCGAGGCTAGTCCGGCGTTGGACTCGCGTCAAAATTCGTCGGCGCGCGCCGAGTTTCACCGGAGCGCGGGAGCGCGGAGGTGAACCGGGCCGGGGAGCTCTGCTGCCCCGGCCCCCGCATGAATTCAGCCCGGAGCGCGGGAGCGCGGAGGTGAACCGGGCCGTTGAGCTCTGCTGTCCAGGCCCCAGCATGAATTCAGCAAGGGCAGCGCGCGGTGTACTCAGCCGACCGCATCCAGGAGCTTGTAGATGCCGTAGGCCAGCGCGGACAACGCAGCGCCGGCGATTATGCCGCCGCCGACGAGCGAGTTCGTGCTCATGTCGGCAGGCAGCTCCTCACCGTCCGCCGCCGCGGGGGCCTTGCCTCGGGCCCCCTCCTCGAGCGTCTGCGAGTAGGAGGCGATGATGCCGCCCAGTCCGAACCAGAGGCTGGTGCCGAAGTCCACGAAGCCGCCGAAGGACGAGGCGTAGGGCGTGGGCAGCACGACCGCGTCCACCATGAAGCCCGTGACGAAGCCCGCCTTCGATCCCTCGGTGAAACGACGATAGGCGCCCCACGCGTGGAGCAGCTTCCGGCACAGCTCCATGACCAGGCCGATGGCCACGCCGATCTGAAGCGCGGTCATGACGAACGGCTTCTTGTCGGTGAGGCCGGTGATGGCCCCGACGAACTTGTAGGTCATGGCGGACTGCCACTTTGCGGCCTCCGGGTGGTCCGTCACCACGTGCTGATTGAGCTCCAGCACCGGGAACGCTTGCATGAACAGCTTGGCGAAGGCCACGCACAAGATGGCCCCCATCACGATGCCGGCCACCTGGAATCGGAACTGAATCGTGCGGTTGGTGCCGAGGCGCCAGCCCGTGGAGCGGTCTTGCTGCATGTCTCCGCCCACGCTGCAGGCGATGAGCACGATGGAGGCGCAGAGAAAGGCCACCGCCGGGTCCACGAGCCCGAGGCCGGCGAGCAGCATGACGGTGAGCACGAAAGCCGATGAGATCGGGTTCGAGTCCGAGATGCCGAGCGAGATGCCGTTGACCATCACGAAGACGAAGACCAGCCCAATCGCCAGGAGCACGTAGCCGAGCGGGAGGTGGAGCACTTCGCTGGCCACCAGCGCGAGCGCCACGCCGGTGAGCCCCACCCAGGCGTAGAGGCGGCCGCTGCTGACCTTCTTCCAGTCCGCTTCCGGCTCGGTGGCCGCGGGGCGTCCGGAGCGCAGCTGCTGGGCGAACTTCCAGCCGATGATCGACATGTCCACGATGGCGGCGCCCAGGATGGTGCCGAGAGCGATGATGAAGAAGATCTTGCGGAAGGGCTCACCCTCCCGGAGCCAGCCGATCTCTACGAGGTAGGGCACCATGCTCTCGCCGATGAGGCCCACCACGATCGCCGGGATGGTGATGCGCGCACCGACGATCATGCCGGCGCCTATCGTGGTCATGTTGCCGGCCAACGCTACGGCCCCGAAGGGCGCTGCGAAGAGGTTGGCCGCCATGTCGCCCGCGAACCCTACGCTCGCGCCGGCGCCGAGCTGACCGACCGACCGCTTCAAGAGCTTGGGATCCGTCAGCGCCCGCAGGATGTTGGCCACCGCCAACCCGGACGGGAAGGTGAGCTGCATCCGGTCGACCAGGACCGGGGTGTAGAGCATGCCGACGCCCACCCCGAAGAAGCCGATCAACGTGAAGTAGAGCACCAGCTGCCACGTGGGCGGCGCGGGCATGCCGAGCCACACCATGGCCTGGACGATCACCGCCATACCGGAGAGGCCGGCGATGGAGGCCGACATGGTCTGGATGTAGTTGGCGCCGTGTTTGCCCTCGGCCCCGTAGAAGCGGGTAATCGTGCTGCCGAGGATCCCTGCCAGCACCTGGCCGCCCACGAAGAATCCGAGCGAGAAGTTCATGTAGGCCGCGGTCACGCCGCCGAGGGGCCCCAGGATCAGCGTGGCGATCGCGGCCAGCAGCACGTAGTAGCCGGTGGTGTTGACCTTGGGGAGCCACGAAGGTGGACTGTGCGGCGCGTTGCTCATCGGGCGACCCTAACACGCGCTGCTGGGCGCGCGCAGCCCCCTGTCCGAGGTCAAAAACTCGGGCGACCCGCCGCGGCGTTAGTCATCGAGGGGCGGCGACTCGGGCACATCGAAGGCCAAGACGCGGAGGCACGGACCCTCGTCGCAGCGACCGTGCTCCCGCGTCAGCGAGAGCAACCCCTCGATGTCGTGAACACCCGCGAACGGCGCCGTGACGGAGAGCTCCGTGCCCGGTGGTTGATCGAAGGCGATTCGCCCGTCGCGCTCGAGTCTCAGCTCCACGCGGTCTCGGTCTGCCTCGCGGCGTCGCCCGCGCCCCTCACCGTACGCGAGGGGGAACGCGAAGCAGTGCGCCGCCTCCTTGGGGCCGGAGTCCACGCAGAGGTGAGCGGTACGGACGAAAGAGTCTCCGTCGTCGACTTCGCTGATCACCAGGACCTCGGGCTCCGGGCCGAGCGTCCGGTCCTCCATCACCAGGGTTCGCACCCGCCCCTTCGAGCCGTCCGAGCGGTCGATGAGTAGCCCGAGGTGGACCCAGCCGAGGCCGGTGACCCCGAGCGCGAGGTGCGTCAGGTTGGCGGCCGCTGCCGCCTCTCGGAGGCGCACCGTGGCCACCCCGAAGAACCTGCCCGGGTTCGGCGCGCTCCGGACCTTGTACCGGCAGGTCCAAGCGCTGGCCTCCAGCCCGTGAACAGCCGCGGGGTCGTCGCCCCAGTCCGAGGTGCCGATCGGCGCCTCTTGCCCCACCTGCCAGGCGGCCGACAGATCCATACACAGGGCGTGCAGCCCCGACGCGTCCGGCGCCTCGGGGCTTGCGGTGAGGAGGGCGAGCGTGAGCAGCGTCATCGGAGGCGCATGTTCGCACGCAGGCCGCCGCGCGTCCCGGACTTTGGACGCCGGCGCCGCGCCCGCGCCCCTCCGCGATGTTCTTGAGATCATTGGCGCTCCTGCTCTGGTGGAGTGCTTTCCGGTCAATGATTTCAACAACATGGACGGGCGCGGCGCGGTCCAGTATAAGGCGGCGGCCATGATCGTGGACGCACTCTTCGGCTTCGGCAGCCTCATCGTGCTCACCGCCGTCATCGCCATGAGCTTCACCGCCTGGCGATGGTACGAGGCCGGCAAGACCAGCCTTGCTTCGCTCTCGGGCGCAGCGCGCGCGCTGCGTCTGGTCGCTGGCGACCTCCCCGACAACCACCCGATCCGCCGTCGCCTCGAGGCAGCTCCCATCGTCGAGGTGGCGCTGGAGGAGCTGGCCAACCTGATGGCGGGCACCGAGCAGGGCAACGCCGCCAGGGGGCTTGTGCTCCTTCAGGATCGCGCGATCTGGGTGGAGCGCTTCGCGCAGGTGGCCGTGCACCTCGGGTTGCTGGGCACCGTAGCGGCGCTGGTCGCATCGAACCCCAACGATCTCGAGGCGTTCCGCTCGCAGCTCCCCTTGGCGCTCGGCACCACGCTCTGGGGTATCACCGGAGCGCTCGGGTTGTCCTGGCTCGGGGGCTCGGTCGAGAGCCTCCTCGCGCGCGCCACCCGCGAGGTCCGTGATGGCCTGCTCGCCTCCCTCGCCGCCAAGGAGCCGTCCTCGTGAAGCGGCGCGGCGCGGGCGTGGATCTGCTGCCGCTGCTCGACGTCATGATGACCGTGACGTTCACTTTCGCCACGATCCGCGAGGTGGAGCTGGGCGGCGCCGTCACCGTGGCGGCCACCGCTCGGACCGAGAGGCTCCGAGCCGAGGAGCGTGCCGTCTCGGCTGAAGACCAGCGCCGGGACGCCGTGACTCGGGCCGCCGCCGCCGAGGCTCTAGCCGACCGGGCCACCGCTCAGAGGGCCGCGTCCGAGACCGTCCGAGCGGCCGCCGTAGCGGCCCAGAAGCACCTCGAGCGCAAGCTGGCCGACGCGAACCACGAGGCCAAGCTGCTGCGCGAGCGCGCGCACGCGGCGCCTGACGGAGAGCGGATCGACAGCGTGCTCGCCCATCTCCTGAAGCGTTCCAGCGTGGTCGAGGTGGAGTTGGTGGGCGTCGTCGAGGGAGCGGGCGGTGTGCCGGAGAACCGCTGCTGCTTCCGGGCCGACCCACGAGGCGCGCAGTGGGCCTCGTGCGGCGTGCTCCCGGCGCAGGCGGCGGACCTGGACGAGTGGGCGCGGGACGCGGGCGAGCTCTTCCGAGCGCTGGAAGAGACCAAAGGCGGCAACGCGATCGCCGTGGTGCGTCAGGCGAGCAGCGCCACGTACCGCAGCGGCGAGAAGCTCGAGCGCTTCATCCGCGAGCGGGTCCCCGATCGCACGGTCTACCGAGAGGAGCGCGGGCTGGACTTGCCGGCGCGTTCGTGCGGAGCTACGGCCCCATGACGCCCCCAGGCGACCCCCCGCAGCGGAAGCCGTCGAAGACTGGCGCAGTCGTCGCCGTGGTCCTCATCCTCCTCATGGTGGTGTTCGGCTACTTTGCTCGCGACTTCGGACTCGGCGGTGGTGGCTCCGGCGCGGCGGAGACCGCACCACAACCCCAGCAGGCTGCCGAGCCCCGGACAGACGCGCCGCCGGTGCGCGTGATGGTCCGCGGCGAGCGCTGCGCGGTGGACGGCGGCGAGCCGCAGCTCTGCAGCGCCGCCTGCGAGGCTGTGGCGCAGCGCAGCACCGCCGCCACGCCCGTGGACGTCGACGCGGCCGAGGGCACACACGCCTCGGTCGAGACGCTGCGTCGTTGCCTTGGGTTGAAGGGTTACAAGTCGGTCCGCGTCGACGCGGGCGAGAGTCGAGGCCCCCCGTGAGTGAAGCTAAACCCAACGATTTCGGCCGGTTCGTGACGCGGCTCGGCAGGGCGGTCGCCCGCCCCGAGGCGTTCTGGCAGGAGATCAAGAGCGACGCCCCCACCCTCGGCGAGGTGGTCTTCCCCCACATCGTGGTGCTCGTGGCGGTGCGCAGCGTTGCCCTCTTCGTGGGAGCGATGCTGGGCGGACAGGGCTTCGGCACAGCGCTGGGCCAGCTGTTCACCAGCTTCGTCACTTGCTTCGCCTTCGTCTGGACCTTCGCGTTCGCGGCCGTGACGATCGCCAGCGCCCGCGGCGGCCGACCCGCGCTGAACGAGGGGGTAATCTTCGCCGCTTATGCCGCGATCCCCATGTTGCTGGTGAGCGTGGTTGGCCTCATCCCGCTGCCCACCATGGTCCGCATCGCGGACATGTTGGCCATGCCGGTCTCGTTCTACGTCCTGTCGTTGGGCGTGAAGGACGTCCTTGGAGTGACCGAGGCCAAACTGCCCTCGGCGGTGGCGTTGCTCTGCGGCGCGTTCCTGGTGCTCTGGGGCCTCATGCCCAGCCTGCTCAGCGACATCATCTCCCGGCTCGGGGCCCGATGATCTCGCGCGCTGACGACCTCGCTGACTTCAGCGTCGCCCAGCGTTCGTGGTATGGCGAGGCCTATCCGGTCTACACGCTCGGGAGCGGACCGGGCGTCGTGGTGGTCCACGAGGTCCCGGGGATCACGCCAGAGGTGGCGCGCTTCGCCCGCCGCGTGGCGGCCGAGGGCTTCCGCGTGTACCTGCCCTCCCTCTTCGGTGAGCCGGGGCGCCCGTTCTCGCTTCCGTACGTAGCGGAGCAGATCAGCCGGGCCTGTGTTCGCCGTGAGTTCGCCGTTCTGGCGGCGAAGGGGTCGAGCCCCATCACACACTGGCTTCGTGCGCTCTGCCGCGACGCCCACGCAGAGTGCGGCGGCCCCGGCGTCGGTGCCCTCGGCATGTGCCTCACCGGCAACTTCGCCCTGGCGCTCATGGTCGACGAGTCCGTAATGGCGCCCGTCCTGTCCCAGCCCTCGCTCCCCTTCCCGATCGACCGCGAGCGCCGCGCCGGCCTCCACCTCTCCGAGGGCGACCTAGCGTGCGTCAGGCGGCGAGTAAAACAGGACGGGGTACCCGTGTTGGGGCTGCGCTTCACCGCCGACCGCAGTTGCCCGAGCGAGCGCTTCGACACGCTCCGCACCGAGCTCGGCGCTGGCTTCGAGGCCATCGAGATCGACTCCGGGCTCTTCAACCCCCACGGCATCGTCCCCTGGGCCCACTCCGTCCTAACCAACGATCTCATCGACGAACAAGGACACCCCACCCACACCGCCCTCCTACGCGTCCTCGCATTCTTCCGCGAGCGTCTCCGCTAACGAGGTCGGCGCCCCCGCGCCGACCTCGCTAACGTCGGCCCTCGCGTCGGCGTCGGCGTTCGCGTCGGCGTCGGCGTCGGCGTTCGCGTCGGCGTCGGCGTTCGCGTCGGCGTCGGCGTTCGCGTCGGCGTCGGCGTTCGCGTTGGCGTCCGCGGCGGAGTGGCCACCCTTCGATCGCAAGGCAGGTGCGGTCGTGATCGGTCCGCCTCACGAGGCGCCAAGGCGCTTGCCCTTACGCCAGGCAGATCGCGCCACGGAGCGCGTGTCCCGAACCACCACTTTCGGACCGCAGGGGCGGGGCCGGGCGGCCTGCCACCTGCTCCCGCGAGCACGAGAGGCGGGAGCACCTCGCGATGCGGCATCCGCCTTGGCCGGCCTGTGAGCGCCGATCCTGCTTGAGGCGGCCGCCAAGGCGAGTCGACGGTCGGCGCAACGTGGGTGTACTGGAAGCGAACGCCCACGCCAGCGCCGCCGAGCGGCCGCGAACGCCGGCGCCGACGCGAACGCCGCCGCGAACGCCGCCGCCGACGCGAACGCCGACGCGAACGCCGCCCTCAAAGACGCGCGCATCCCGCTGGTGCGCACCTACCGCCAAACCACCACCGGCAAAGCCGTCGCCACGGGCTGGGCCCTGCCCGAGTCCCTCCGCGACAC
>SXOO01000272.1 GCA_005776725.1 Pseudomonadota bacterium
CAGACGCCGCAGACGCCGCAGACGCCGTAGACGCCGTAGACGCCGCAGACGCCGCAGACGCCGCAGACGCCGCTGACGCCGGAGACGTCTCTGAGGGCGCAGACGCCGCAGACGCCGCTGACGCCGGAGACGTCTCCGAGGGCGCAGACGCCGCTGACAGCGCCGACGGCACCGACTCCTCCGACGCCACCGACGGCACCGAGACCCCGGCAGGCACCGACTGCACCACGGGCTCGCGCCGCGCGGATACCAACTTCCTGGGCCCGTTGGCGCTGGCGCTGCTGGGTCTGTGGTTGGCGCGGCGGCGCTAGAACCGGGCGATCAACGGACGGGCAGAACCACCGTAAAGGTGCTGCCCTGACCGAGCCTCGAGGCGACCTCGATGTTTCCGCCCAGGTTCCGCACGAGCCGAAGCGAGAGCGCGAGCCCGAGGCCCGTCCCCCGGACCTTGGTCGTGAAGAACGGGATGAAGAGGTTCCTACGCACCTCGTCGGTCATGCCCGGACCGCTGTCGGTGACGGCTACACGCACGGTGCCGAAGCCGTGGTCGCCGGCCTCGCTGAGGCGCGTCGTGAGGCTGAGGACGCCGGAGCTGCCAGACACCGTCATCGCCTGAAGCGCGTTCTGACAGAGGTTGAGCAACACCTGCTTCAGCTGCTCAGGGTCTGACTGGATGGCCGGCAGACCCTGCAGCGGCCGGAAACGCACCTCGTGCCGCGCGGGGTTGTCGGCGCGCACCACGTCGAGCGTGGCCTCGATCACACGGTTCACGTCCGTTGGCACCAGGTTCGACTTGCGGGTGGGGCGCGCATAATCGAGGAACTGAGAGACCACCGAGTTCAGGCGGTTGGTCTCGTCGATGATGATCTTCAACATCTCGGGGTCGGGATCGCCGCCCTCCAGCAGCTGAGCGGCGCCCTTGATGGCGCCCAACGGGTTCCGGATCTCGTGGGCCAGGCCGGCGGACATCTCACCCAGGGCGGCGAGCCGGTCACGGTCACGGACCTTGTCGAAGACTCGGGAGTTCTCCACCGCCAGCGTGCATTGCGCCGCCACCCCGAGCAGGAGGCGGATCTCCTCAGAGGAGTACGCCTCGCGAAGCCGCTCGTCCTTGAGGCTGAGGAAGCCGAGCACCTGACCGTCGGTGATGAACGAGAACACCGCCCCGGAGTGGACCAGATCGAGCGTGGACAGCACGTTGTCCGTCTCTTCGACGGCGCTGGCCGGCGCCGCGTGTTCTTCGAGTAGGCGCTTCTCACGCTCTTGGTTCTCCAGGATCAGCACGCCCTGGTCTCGTAGTCGGCGGATGAAGGGATTGTGCGCCACCACGTCCACTCGCCGAGCGGGCGGCGGCCCCACGTGGCCCTTCAGCGTGTAGGCCACGCCATACTCGTCGATGAGGTAGAGGCTGGCGTGCGTGACCCGGCGGCTGGCCTCGAGGCGGCTCAGCACCAGAGGCGCCAGATCGTCCACGTCGATCACCGACGCGAGCTGGCGCCGAAGCGTGTCCAGGTGGTTCCCGAACTCGTACCGCTCGCGGAACAGGAGGTGGTTCATCCGGTCCTCCACGAAGCTCCGCATCGGGTCGTAGAGGATGTAGAGAACGATGGAGGCGATGATCGTATTGAAGATGAAGAGGTCGAGCTCTTTCCGCCACCAGACCACCAGGATCACCAAGATGGCGGCCACGACGAAAGAGAACGTGGCCATGACGATGGCGCGACCGAGGAACTCGTACAGATCGAGGACGCGCAGCTTCAGGATGATCTGGAACAGGAAGTACAGGAACAGGATGGTGAGTATGTTGCCGAAGAAGTAGTAGCCGATGCTTGGCAGGTAATCGAGCAGCGCCAACGTGAACGCCACGCCGCCCGATACCATGAGGTACTGGAGGCGCGTCCTCTCGACCTTGGACTCGAGCCGCCGGTATCTGCGGTAGAGGAAGTAGAGCGACACATACAGCGCAATGCAGATGTAGCCATACACCGCTCTCGGGATGAACTCCACCTCGCGATCGAGGTCGAAAGTGACCAGCACCGCCAGCACCACGGCCACGGCCACGAATATCCGGAATAGTCGGTCCGAGAGGACCGAGCGATCCGAGACGAACGCCTGGAAGAAGCGGAACGCGGTGATCGGGATGCACAGGGCGACGAGCACGCGCAGCTTGCCGAGCACGTCGTATCCGGCCCCGGCGTACACGAAGAGCGCGTCCGAGAGGTACCAGGCCACGAGGTTCAGGTTGAAGATCGCGTACAGCTGATACAGCCGGTTGCGGCGATTCCTGAGCAGGATTGTGACGGCCAGCGCCGTGGAGATGACCGCGGCGAGCAGCGCGCTCTGGATGCGGATCCAGAGATCCACGGCTCAGCTGGCCCGGCTCACTCGCTCTGACGCTCGATGCGCTGGCGGAGGTGCGCGACCACATTCGTCGCAACGCGGACCCCGGGGGCGCTCGCGTCGGCGAGGTTGAGATACTGCTGAAAGTAGCCCAAGGCCGTCTGCGACTCGCCCTTGGCGGCGTGTGCCCAGCCCAGATTGAAGGCGATCTCCGGGGTGGCGCCGGGCAGGCTGAGCGCCCGGCCGAGCGCATCGATCGCCTCCGCGTACTTCCCGCCGTGCGCCAAGAGAATGCCGAGCTCGTTGTAGAGAAGCGAGAGGTCGGCCTCACTCTGCACCTTCTCCCGCGGATTCAGCCGCACGCCCTCCTCCAGCACCTGGATTGCGGGGCCCTCCGCGTGGACGCGCACATACATGCGGGCCAGGCGGAGGAACGACGTGGGCTGAAAGGGATCGAGGACCAGGCTACGACGGAGCGCGGTCTCGGCGTCCTTGAGCTTCCCGCCGCGCTCCAAGACCTGTGAGAACGCCGACTGCGCCGCCGCGTGGTCGGGCTGCGTCTCCAGCGCCTTCCGCAGCGCCTGTTCCGCCTCGTCCAGCTTGTCTTCGCGCAGGGCGATCACCCCCAGCTGATAGAACGCCTCGATGAGCGATGGCTCCAGCTTCGTGGCTTCGCGAAGGTGCCGCCGTGCCTGCGACAGCTCGTCGAACTCCAGCAGCGCCACACCGAGCCCGTAGTGGGCCCTCCCGCTCTCCGGGAAGATCTCTACGGCCTCCTGGAAGCGAATCCGCGCCTCGCGAAAGTCCTCGCGTGCGAGCGCCTTCATGCCCAGGTTGGTGAGCCGTGCCGCGTCGGCCTGTGCCTTGTCACACCCTGGGAGGGTGAAGAGGCACAGCGCCGCGAAGAGCGCGAGCGGGCTAACGCGTGCGGAACAGGAACGGATAGGTCACCTTCACTGCGCCGGCATTCTCCGGCTGGGGGAAGCGGAAGAGCCCGAGCCGGCTCACGATGCATTGCTCTACCGTGGAGTTACCCAGCGTAGAGGTCCGAATCGAGGGAGCCATCACCTTGCCGGTCGGGGCGATCGTGAACGCGACCACCACCTTGCCCTCGAGGCCCGGGTTCTTCTGAACCTCTTTCTTGTAGCAGAGGATGATCTGACCCTTCTGGCGGTCCATGTACTGCTGAATGATCTTCTTCGAGAGACCGCCTGTGGCCTCCACCGTGCCGCTGGCGACGATCGCCTTGACCTCCTTGTCGGAGATGGCGGCCGCCTTCAGCCGGTCTGCCTTGAGGCCGCCGCCGTCGCCGCCCTTGTCGAGGCCCGCGACCAGCCCGCCGCCGTTGGCGCCGGAACCGTCCGTTCCGTTGACGCCGCCCATGCCGCCGAAGTCCATACCCGCGTAGCCGCCGGTGTCTCCGGAGCCCGCGTGTTCGCCCATGGCGCCCGCGCCGCTGCCGGCTTCGCCGACGGCACCCACGCCGCCGCCGATCACCTTGAGGTTGAGGCCGGCGTTCTTCGGCCCGGCCATGAGGTCCTTCCCCGTGACGCTGGCGAGCATCGTGGTGGGGATGAACTTCTCGGCAGTGGCCTTGGCGATCTTGGAGACCTCCTGCTGCCGCTCCTTCTTCTGGTCCTCGGTGAGCGGCACCTTGGGGCCCTGGTTCGGGCGCTTGGCGTCGAGGTTCGGCTTCTTCTCCTCAACCTCTTCGAGCCGCTCGGTCTCCGTGACCGTGGGAGAGGGTGCCGCGTCCTCGAGGACGACCTCGTCTTCCTTGAGGTCGACCTTCTCCGGGAGCTTCACCTCCTTCTCCTCCTTCTCTTCCTTCTTCTTCTCCTTGTTCTTGATGGACTCCACCGCGACGAGGCGGGCCGCCATCTGGTTCTTCGCCCGGCGGATCTGGATCTCCTCGTCGGGCTGCATGTAGACGAACAGGATCAAGATGGAGAAGTGCACGATGAGGGAGAGCGCGAAGTACGCGAACTCCTGCATGCCGGTGGCCGTGACGAACGCGCCCTTGGGCTGCGGCGGCACGTTGCCGTACGACATGAGCATCGAGAACTTGCCGAAGCGCAGGCGCGCCTTGGCGCCAGCCTTGAGCGGCAGGAGACCGTCTTGCAGCGCCCCGCCCTTCTTCGCGTCGTCTACCGTGACGACCTTGTTGTCGACCAGGACGTCACCGGACACGCCGTCGAGCCCGAGGTTGAGCGCCCAGCCGTCCCTGTGTGGAACGATGAGCGGGTGCTCCTCGGTTCCGGAGGCGTCTTGGGGCACGAAGAAGGTCGAGTGGACCGTCTCGCCCATATAGACGTTCTCGCCGCGCTTCAGCAGCCGCGAAGAGCGCTCCAGCAGATGGCGCCACGCCTCGAGGTCCGTGGCGAAGTACGCCACGAAGCCGATGGCGACCGACCACGCGATCGCCGCGATCATCCCGTGCCCGAGGACGCTGGCGAGGATTGCGAGCCCCGCGAACTCCAGCGGGGTGAACGCCAGCGCGAGCAGCATGATGCCCTTGAAGCGCGGCGGAACCGACTGCCTCTCGAACGCCTCCGACTGCACCGGTGCCTCGTCCCAGAGGAGCGACACCTCGAGCGCGAGTCGGCTACCCCGACGCACGTCGTCTTGCGTGTTGTAGAAGCTGTCGCGCGAGAGGGCGCTTCGCGAGGACCCGCCCACCGTGCCAGCGACGGAAGCCTTGGCCGGCGCCGCGACCTTGCGCAGCTCGGCGTCGAAGCGGACGCGGAGGCGCGTAATGCCGATCTCCAGCTCGTCGCCGTCCGCGAGCTGGGTCTTGCTGACGCGAATCCCGTTGAGCTTCGTGCCGTTCGTGCTCTGAAGGTCCGAGAGCGTGACCTTGCCCTCCGCATCGATCTCGATGCGGGCGTGGCGGCGGCTGACGTTCTCGTCCGTGAGCTGCAGATCGGCCTTCGAGAGCTTGCCGATGTCGATGACCGTGCCTGCGAAGGCGCGGGTCTCGACGACCTTCTGGCCGTCGAGGATCTCGAGTTGGATGCGTCCTTGGCTCATGGTGCTCAGAGGTCCTCGGCCGAACGAACGATCTCCTTGACGAAGTCCGTGCGGATACGGATGAGGCTCTGCCGGTTGGCGCCCGCGAGCACCTGGACCATCGACAGGTCGGGCTTCAGCACGTCGACGTCGACGACGTCGGTGTCGAAGTCGTACGCCTGCTCCTTGCCCGGAACTGGCACAGCCGTGGCCGGAGCCGGCTCGTCAGCGAGGGCCACGCCGGCGAAGGCGATAGGGAGAAGTGCGACAAAGCGGATGGACATGGCAGCTCCTGTGCGCACTCGGGCACGCGCGCATGGTGTTTATAACCGGCTTCGGCCGCGGGGAAAACCCACTGAGTCACCGTAGCCCTCTCTTCGACACCAACCTGGCCGGAAGGTTCCGCGGCCGCCGAAAGAAACCCTGTTGGAGAGCGGAAATCCGCCCCTCGGCCCGTGGCCGTCCGCGGGTCGGCTCCCGCGCGGCCCGTTAGTTCTCGCTTGCTGGCGCCTCGGGGGCCGCCTCGGCCGGCGGCTCCGCGGGCGTCTCGGCGGGCGGTGCGTTCTTCTTCTCTTCCTCTTCCTGCTTCAGGAACTCCAGCGTCTGCTTGAGGCCCTCGAGGCGCTTCGTGATCTCGACGCGCTTCGGGTGGGTGGGCGGCGCCATGGCCACGAACTCGCTGCACACGCCGATGGCCTCATCGATCTTCTCTTCGTAGATGGCGAGCAGGAGGCACTTGTTGTAGCGGAGGTCCACGTTCTGGGGCTGGGCCTTGAAGAGCACGTCGTAGTCGGCGCGGGCGCCCACGAAGTCGGCGAGGCCTCGCAGGGCCACGGCGCGCCCGAGCAAGGCGTCCTGGTTGTCGCCCTCGAAGCGGAGCGCCACGTCATAGTGCTTCCGAGCGCGCGCGAAGTCGGCGTAGTTGAGCACGGTGGACGCGAGGTTGAGGTGCCCCTCCACGCTGGAGGGTTCGGTCTCTACGGCCTTGACGAACGAGCGGAGCGCGCCGCGGACGTCGTCGAGCTTGATGAAGGTGAGCCCGAGCAGGTTGTGCAGCGCTGCGGCGTCCGGCGCGAACTTGAGGGCCTCCTCGCAGACGAGGAGCGCCATGCGATACTGGCCCGTCTCGTAGTAGCTGCGGGCGAGGTTCTGATAGGCGTTGAGGTTCTCGGCATTGCCGATGAGCGCCGTGCGGGCGGCCACGGTCACAGCCGACCAGTCACGCGTCTGAACCGCGGTCACGGCCTTGGTGTTGAGCGCCTCGGACTGGAACTTGTCGAGCGCCGTGGCGCGCGCGGCCGCCGTCTCCCAGCCGGAGCGGCCCAGCCGCTGCCGGGTCTCGGCCTCGAGGCCGAAGGCTTGGGCCAGCGAGGGCGCCTTTGCCTGAGCATCCGTGAGCAGCTCGAGCGCCTTGTCGAACTGGCGCAGCCGGAGGGCCACTAACGCCTGGTTGACCAGCCCCTTGCCCTCGTCCTCGCCCACCGACGCATCGGCGAAGCCCTTGGCCACCGCTTCGGCGCGGTCCTTCTCTGCGGTCCAGTCCCGGATCTCTCGGGCAGCGTCCAGCGTGGCCTTGAACGCCGGAGCGTCGAGGAAGAAGGGCACGGTTGCGTTGTGCCGGTAGAACGTGGGGAGGGGGCGAACTTCGCGCGTGAACTTGTACTCGAGGTCGAGCTTGGCGACCGCCTGCTCGCAGTTGTCCGAGTACTCGTTGAACCACTGCTTCTCCTTGGCCCGCTCGAGGCAGATGCGGTAGGCCTCGACGGACTTGTTGCGGACCTCCTCGGCCCGCTTCCGGAACTCTTCCTGCACCTCGAACTTCACGTCCTCCGGCAGGTTCTTGGGGATCGGAGCGTTCTCGATGGACTCCGAGAGGTTCTGGTAGGCCTGCCCAATCCGGTTGAACGCGGCGATCTCCCAGTGCGGCCGGCCGAACTGCGCCACCTCCTGCATACGATCCGTGGCGGACGAGATGAGCTCGAGCTTCTTCTGGAGGTTGGCCTGGAACACCTTCTCGGGCAGCTTCAGCTCCACCTTCTTGAGCTCGTCGAGCACCACTTCGCCTTCGAAGAACTTGGAGGCGGCCACCGAGTCGAGCCCGCCTTCGGTGATCTCCGCTTGACGACCCTCGGCCTTGGCCTTGGCCTGGAGGTCGTTGAACGCGCTGAGCGCAGTGGCAAACTCGGCCAGCGCCGCCTTGCGGTTGCCGCCGCGCCAGTGCGCGATGCCCATCTTGGCGTGCGCGGCGATCACATAGTCCGGCTTGCTCGTGCTGCCGTACTGCTTCAGATACTGCGTGAAGTGCTTGGTGACGGCCTTCCAGTTCTGCTGTGACTCGTAGATGAGTCCAATGTCGAAGTAGATGTCTCCCGCGTCTGCGTTCTTCGGGAAGCGCTTGTAGAACTGGAGGGAGTCTTTGATCGCCTGCTCGTACTGTCCCAACGCGCGGCGATAGATCGAGGCGCGCGCCAACGCGCGGCCCAAGAGCGTCTCGTCGTGGTTGCCGTGGTTCTGCGCGTAGAGCTCGTAGTAGTACGCAGCCTCCGAGTAGACCGCGATGGCCTGGTAGATCTGGCCGATGTTGTAGAGCGCCTGTGGGGCCCGCGGGTCGGCGTTGCAGTCGTTGTAGAGGGTCTCCGACGCCCCGAGCGCCTTCTCGATGTTGCGGGCGTCCTTGTAGACGATGGCGGCCTTCGCCACGGCCTCGCAGCGGTCCTTGGCGGTGGGGAAGTCCTTGAAGTACTTCATGAAGCAGTCGCCTGCCTCGGTGTAGCGCTTCTCGAACTCCATCTTGCGGCACACGTTGAAGTCGCGCTTCGCCTGGATGTCGGACAGCAGCTGCCCGAACTCGCCCTTCGCAAGATCCGGGTCGCGCGAGAAGGTGTCCGTCCACTTGTAGAGGTTGTCGATGTCGTTCGAGAGGTTGTAGATGGCGAGCAACATCTTGGCCGCATCGGCCAGGAAGCCCTTGCCGATCGCGTCCACTCGATACTCGCCGTAGAGCCGCTGAAATAGCGGAGCGGCCTGCTCGAAGTGGTTGTACTCGAAGTAGATGCTGGAGACCGCGTAGAGGGCGGGCGGCACGTCGTCCGCGTAGCCTTCCTGGCCCACCTTGGCGAGCTCGATGTACTTGGAGCACGAGTCCACGAGGCGCTGCTCGTCGCTGGGGATCTCCCGCGGGTTGTAGCCGTCCGGATCCCCCTCCTTCTTCACCTTGCTGCCCTGAGCCTTCTCAGCGGCCTTGAGCACCGTCTTGTAGCGGCAGAGACACGCCTGGTGCGCTGCGGGCGCCGTGTAGAGCCCGGCCGCGTCCATGGCGATGACCTTCTCGTAGAGCCGCGCCGCGCGGTCGAGGTCGCCCATCTGCTCCGCCAGGACGGCGGTGTTGAAGGTCATGACGTAAGCGTCTTTGGCGTCGGGGAACCACTCGAGATAGATCTCGTAGATCGCCACGGCCAGCAGCTGGGTCGGCTTGTCTCGGGTGGCCTCCGAGGTCTTGTGGTAGTCCGTGCCGATGATGCGCAGCAGCTCTTCGAGCTCGACCAGCTCTTCCTTCTTGAACGCCTCGGAGAAGGCCGGAAGCACACGCCGATACCGCTCGGAGAGCGCGTCGACCTGCTTCTTGGTGGCGGTCTTGTCCCCCCCCTTGAAGGTGTTGTAGACCACCTCGCGTTGGTAGCGCGTGGCGCGGGGATCGGTGTCCCCCACCTCGTTCACGAGCAGCTCGTAGACCTGGCTGGAGGCGTGGTAGTTCGCGTCCGCCGTGTAGATCTGCGCGAGGGTCTCGCACAGCTGCACATAGATGTCCGCTGCCGTCTTCTTGAAGAACGCTACGGCCTTGCCCGGCGTCCCGATGTCGGCGTAGGCGCGCACCATGTCGGTGAGCGCGTCCTTCCGCAGGTCGAGAGAGACGCGCACGCCCTTGGCCTCTTGCGCCTTCGTCCACTGGACGGTCTCGTAGAAGAGGTTGAGCGCCTTCGCCTTGTCGTCGAGGTTGTACCAGCACCAGCCCGACTTATAGATGGCGTAACCGAGCGCCGACGTGTCCCCGAACTGCTTGACCTTCTCGAAGAAGAGCAGCGCCTGCTGGAAGTCGTTCTTCGTGTCGAAGAAGTAGTCGCCGATGTTGAGGTAGGCGTCGGGGATACGATCGCTGTTCGGCCGCTGGAGGACCAGCTTGGCGTAGTACTGATATCCCTCGTCGCGATCGCCCATCTGCGAGAGCAGATAGCCGAGCGCGAAGAGCACCTGGTCGAGGTCCTTGAAGGTGGGGTGCTCCCGCTCGATCTGCTGGTAGGTCTTGACCGACTCGGAGTGCCACTTCTTCATCTCGCCGAACAGCCGGTTCCGGAGGTCCGTCAGGCGGTCCACCTCCGGCTGGTTCTTCGCGTCCTCGGCGCCGATGAGCTCGGGCTGCAGCTCCTCTGCCAGGTAGTAGAAGTCTTCTCCCTTCTCCCAGTACTGCTGCGCCATGGTGATGAGGGTCTTCGGGCACTCGGGCGAGGCGTTGTCGCCGCACTCGAGCTCTACGATCTCGAGGAGCTGGTCGATGCTGGCGTCACGAAGGGCCGCAGCCATGGCCTCGCGCTTCGGGCGCGTGGGCAGCTTGAACGAGGGACCCTTGGGCCCCTTCTCCGCCTTCCGCTCATCCTTGAAGGTGGTGATCCCGGGGGGCTTGTCCCCAGGAGGGGTCTGAGCCGCCGCTGTCGCCGCGGCGATCGTCGCAACGAGGAGCGCGACCTGACTGAACTTCATTCGGAGTCTCCGGGGGTGTCGGGGCCGCGCCCCTCACGAGTGGTAGAACAGCGTGGGGAGCGGCTCATTCCGAGTCGGGCACGCCCGACTTGCCGTCGCCACCTTGGAGCAGCTTGTCGCCGCCTTCGGTCTTGGGGCGGCGGGTCTTGCGATCCGGGCAAATGGAGACGATGCCGACCGTGTAGCTGTCGAGCTCGTCCTTCCAGTACTCTCCGTCGAAGGGCCAGTACTGGTGCTCGCGGTCGATCTCGCCGGCGCCGACCTCCTCGGCCGCGAGGAGCTTCTCGTCGTCGCGGACGCCCTTCTCCTGCATCTTGAGCGACTCGAACCGCACCTTGAGCCCGGCCGTGATGTGGTCTCGCAGCTCGTTGCGGATCGACTCGAGGCGGGTGCGCGCGAGCGAGCCGGCCTCGCCGATGACCAACGACCGGAAGGACGTGATCTCGTTGATGAGCTGCGCCGCGAAGCTGGTGAGCACCGCGTTCTGCGACAGCTTCTTCAGCGCGTCGATCTCCTCGTTGAGGTAGAGGATGAAGCCGAAGGAGCGCCCGAGGTTCTTGTCGGCCAGCGCGGCGTTGAAGATGCGCCGGAGGCGAGGCGAGATGTCCGTGTTGCTCTTCGAGAGGCGCGCGAGCCACCCGTAGAACTGGTTGGGATCGCGCGGCACCTTGAGCTGCTCGTCGAGCTCCTTGTAGAGGTCTCGGTAGCTCTTCAGGAAGCGGTTCACCGACTCGAGCGCGTCGCCGTAGTGACACGTGGAGTAGAGGATCGTGGCCTCGAGCACCCGCGCCTCGGGGAAGTACTCCTCCTCGAAGTACGGCGAGTTGAGCGTGTGGAGGTTACCGAGCGCGCGCCCGTATCGCTCCGTCTGGTAGTAGGCCCAGCTGACCTCGAGGAGGCTGTCCAGCCAGTCGTCTGCCGTCTCAGGGATCTGGTCGTAGTACTTAACCGCGGTGTCGTACTTCTGAACGGTGTAGAAGATTCGAGCCAGGGACAGCAGCGCCATCCGGTGGACCTTCTGACCCACCTCGGAGGTGAGGCCCCGCTGCAGCTTGAACCGAAGGATGGCCTTGAACGCCTCACTGGCAGCCTTCGCGTTGTTGTTTCGGACGTGGACGACGCCCTCGAAGTACCGCGCCTTCAGCGCGATCTCCTCCGTGGCGTCCGAGACCTGGCTCAACGCCTTGAGCGCCGGCTTCCGGGTGCCCTGGTAGTAGTGGAACTGGCCGACGTAGAGGTTGATCCGGTCCTTGATCTCGGCGGAGTAGGCGCTCTCCTCGAATTCTGCCATCCGCTCGAGGGTGGCCGTCTCGCCCGGGATCTTCTCGTGGATGGCCACGAGCCACGGGAGGACGTCGTTGTACCGGGCCGCGCGCGGCTCGGCGTCGAGCACCTTCTCGAAGTAGAGGTAGCTCGAGCGGTAGTAGCCGAGGTTGAAGAGTGCCACGCCCGTGAGGAACTCGGCGTCGTGGTAATAGGCTGCCGAGTCGTCGCCGCCGTCGAGCACCTCGATGAGCTTGGCGAGGCCCTCGTAGAACTTCCCGTCACCCAGCTGTCCCTCGGCGGCCGAGACCAACTGCGCCAGCTCGGTGTCCGAGCGGAGCGTGAGGCCCTCCTCCGGCGGCGTCTGGGCGACCGCGAGGGGCGAGACCGCGAGGAGCACGGCGAGCAGGCGACGGGTCACGGTCATTCGGGGCTCCACGAAGCGACGAACGGGATCTAGGCGCCGGGCCACCCGAACGAAGCGCGCGCCCTCTCGGGCTGGCGTGCTCGCCCGGGAGGTCGAGGCGCAGGCCGCAGGGAGCGTAGTTCCGGGGCTTTCCAGCTGTCAACCGACGGCGCCCCCGAACGTCGCGTTGACACGCCGGTGCCCCCAGCCTAGAACCGGCGGTCATGCGTGCCCTCTCCTTCGCCCTGACCATCCTCGCCGCAACCCAGGGTGCGCGAGCGGCTGAGGTCACCAGCGTCCTCGACGCCTTCGACGGAGACAAAGTCTGGGACGGGGCCTTCGGGGTGCGTTTCCAGCACGTGGAGCGGCGCGCCCAGGTGCTCCGCGAGTGGATCTGTCAGTCAGACAACGCCCTCGGCGACCCGTCCGGCAGAAACCCGCTGTGCCCGGACGGCAACGAGGTGCTCGACTCGAAGCAGCTGGCGTTCACCGAGTCGATCGACATCGTCAACATCGATCTTCGGGGCGGACTTTGGCGCGACCTCGAGGTCTTCGTCACGGTGCCCATCATCGTGTCGTGGTCCACTGATCTCTCGTATGCCGACGGCGTGGACGGCTCCAACTCCCTGGTCGCGTCGCCGGTTATCCCGTCGCTCTTCAGCGTCCCGTCGTCCAACTCGGGGCGCGCTGGGATCGGCGACCTCGTCATCGGCGTGAAGTGGGCACCCATCAGCAACGCCCGCGACCAGGGGCTCCCCACGTGGCTCGTGGGCATCGACTACACGGCGCCCACCGGGGAAGCCCGCACCGCCGGCGGCAGCGGGGTCGGCAGCGCGGTGCACGTGCTCGGGCTCCAGACGGCGATCAGCCGTCAGTTCGGCATGGTGGACCCGTACCTGCACCTCACCGGGCGGCTTCGCTTTCCGTCCGCCGACGGTCCGTTCAAGTTCGAGCGCACCACCCAGACCCTGATCTCGCCCGGTCACTCCCTGGAGATCGCGTTCGGCACGGAGATCTACCCCTGGCACGACCCCTCCGACGAGGGGAGCTGGTTGTCGATCGACGTCGCGTTCCGGGCCAGCTACACCGGAGAGGGCCGCGAATACACCGAGCTGTTCGACGCGCTCGGCTCGAGCGGGTGCGACCCCAGCACCGGCTGCACCCGTACCACCTTCGCTCGCGGCGAGCGCACCCCCAGCGGTGGCCTACGCAAGACGGACGGCGTCACCGACGTGGAGCACTACGCCGATGTCGGCGGGCACCTCGGCGTGGTCTATCAGCCCATGCGTTGGCTCAAGGCGCGGCTCGCGTTCGACTATATGTACACGACCGAGCACTTCCTCACATTCGCGGATGCCGGCCGCGACCTCGACCAGAACCTGCAGGTCGACGCCGTGAACCAGGACCTCGTGAACGAGTTCAACCCGTTCTACAACGAGTCCACGGACTCCTTCGGGCACCGCTTCCGCGTGGCCGACAAGCACACCTACACGATCATGCTGAGCGTGGAAGGCCAGTTCTAGACCCTTGGCTCCAAGCGGCGTTCCCGAATCGTTGAGCGTCCGTTCGAAGCTCTGGGCCGGCCTCTTGTGCGTCCTGTGCCAGCTCGCGGCATGCACTCGAACACCCGCTTCCGAGCCAGCCTCCCCTCCCCCCGTGTCGCGTGACGTAGCGCTGCCCACGGTGGCGGCGCCTGCGCCGACCCGGATGGAGCTCCCCGCCGGTCCCGAGGCCAGCCCAGCGGGTGGCGGTTCACCCAGCGGGGCTCCCGGGGAGCCGGACGCCAAGGGCGAGCCCGCCGCCATCGAGCAACCGGGCGGCAAGAAGGCCGCTCGCGACAAGCTTCGGCGCGACGTGGACGACAAAGCCGAGACCCGGAACGACCCGGACGTGGCGGCCTTCCTAGCGCATCGCCTCGAGCTCGTGGACCACATCGTCACGCTGCGCGTGCGCGCGGAGGCGGGCAGCTACTTCAACTGCCATTACAAGGGGCGCGCCGACTCGTATTACCACCTGAGGCTCCGAGGCGACGGCAGCGCGTGGCTCGATGGTTATCTGCCCCGCGGTGGCGCCGCCGACGAGATCTGGCGCGATCTCCAAAAGAAGCCCAACGTCGCGTTGACCGTTCGGGTCATCTTGCGCGCAGCCACCGTGTCGAGCGTGTGCTTCTCCCAGGTGGAGATCATCGAGGCTCAGCGGGGCTGGGACTACACCCGCGGCCACCTCGCGGTCCCCGGTGGACGCGCCCGGTTCCTCGCCAACCAGCGACCCTCCGAGGCGCCGAAGAACGTGCTGCCCGTGGATGCTTTCCTGGCGGCGCGTGGGCGCTTCATCGGGAAGGAGGTCACCTTCCGAGTTCGGGCCCGCCTCGACAACTACTATCAGTGTCGTTACGCGGACGCCGAACGCACGCACTACGCGGTCCTCCTACAGGGCGAGGGCTTCAAGGGCCTGCGCGCGTACGCGCTGCGCGACGGCGTCGGACGGCGGCTGGCTGACCGGCTCGCGGCTGACGAGGGCGCGGCGCTCCGGGTGAAGGTCACCGTTCCGGAGGGACGCTTCGACCCGCTGTGCACCGATCAGGTAGAGGTCGTGGACTTCGAGGACGGCTGGTGAGCAGCGACGGACGGCAGTTGGCGCTGCGTTGCCTCGGTCGGCTCGACCGGGAGCCGCAGCGAGCGGCGCAGGCGGTCGTGCGCGAGGTGCTCGACGGGCCGGATGTTCGCGGCACGGAGGAGCGGGAGCGCGGGCTCGCCACCGAGCTCACGTACGGCGCTCTGCGGTGGCGGCTCTGGCTGGACGCGTGCATCGCGGAGCGCGTAGCGCGGCCGCCGGCGGACCCGGAGGTGCAGAACCTCTTGCGAATCGGGGCGCTGCAGCTGCTGGTGCTCGACCGGATCCCGGCGCACGCCGCCGTCCACGCAACGGTCGACCTGGCCCGCCGCGTGCGAGGCGAGCGCATCTCCGGGTTCATCAACGGGGTGCTGCGGTCGCTCGAGCGCGACCGCGAGGCCCTGCGTCAACCCGCGCGCGCGCAGCTCGGCGCACACCCGCAGTGGCTCGTCGACCGGCTCCGCGCCTGGGTGGGCGAAGAGCGGCTCCAGGCCGTGTTGGCGGTGAACCTTACGCCGCCGCCCGTCGCGCTGCGCCTCCATCCGCGCACCCCGCCCGAGGCTCTGCCGGAGAGCACGCCGTCGGAGCTGCCGGGCGTGGTCTTCGTAGACTCCGAGCCGCGCCGAGTCCGCGACGGCGTGCGGGACGGGCTGTGGATCCACCAGGATCCGTCCAGCGCGGCCGCCGTCGCGCTGCTGGATGTGCAGCCAGGGCATCGCGTCCTGGAGCTGTGCGCCGGCCGGGGCGTGAAGACCAGCCAGCTGGCAATGGCGCTGCAGGGAGACGCGGAGCGAGCGCCCGAAACGCTCATCGCGATGGACCTCTCCCCCCACAAGCTGGCCGCTGCGCGCCGTCTGGTTCGCCGATGGACGGGCGCCGAGGCGCTGGTCACGGTGGCGGCGGACGCCACGCGGCCGCTGCCGCTGACTCGCGGGCTGCTCTTCGACCGCATCCTGCTGGACGCCCCGTGCTCGGGCCTCGGCGTGATCCGCCGGCGCCCGGAGACCCTGTGGCGGAGGACACCCGAGGACATCGAGGTGCTCGCGGCGATGCAGACGGCCATGCTGGCCGAGGCCCTCCGGTGGCTCGCGCCCGGCGGACAGCTGATCTACTCCGTGTGCACCATCTCGCCCGAAGAGACCACAGCGGTCACTGCGCCGCATGGCCCCGTGGACGAGCGCCTCACCCTGCCGGGCGAGCGCGCCGATGGGTTCTACGTCGCGCGGTTCACCCGCTGATTCGGAGCCGGGCCGTTGCCGCCGCTGGTCGAGCGGCAGCACGAGCGTGCTGAAGCAACCGCGGTTCGTCACCCGCGGACGGGGCTCATCTCGTTCGGCTGCATCACGTTCGCCAGCGCGTTATCCGTCGGGGTCTTCAGCAGGGTCGCGTCTCTCACGGACGAGAGCCCGGCGGCCATCGTTCCCCTTGCTGGCGTTGCGCTTCGTTGCGGCGGCCACTTGCTCGTTGCCGGCTACCTCGCCCCGGCCCGCTCGAGGTCGACAACCCGGCCCTGGCGCGCAAAGACGGCGAGACCACGGCGCCTTGATGACCGGCGCCGCCGCGCTTCCTGCATGTTGTTGGCAGCCGGCTCGCGACCAGGTCGGCCGCAAGGTGCTGCGCGGATCACCCTGGGGTCCTCCGTTGGCGTTGGACCAGCAGCGCCGACTCCAGCATCGGCATCGTAGCCCGGTCTTTGGGGCGGTCGGCCGCTCGCTTCATGTCGATGACGTCACTCAGGCTGGCCACCAACGCGACCTGGGAGCCCACACTCACGAGCTCCGCCCGCGACCGCAGGGACTCGAATCGGAAACGGTCGGACGGGGGCAGCATGAAGTCGATCGGCAGGGGAAAACCCTCGAGGCGCCGACCGTTCGAGGCTGGCTCGAACGGCGTCGTGACCACAGCCCCCAACCGGCGGGCGACCATCTCTATCTTGCGATCATTGGCCATCGACTTCCCCACCAGGAGTTCGGCGTCGAGTGTCGTCACGGGAACACCGTGGAGGATTGCAGCGGTGTTGCCAATTACGAGCGCCTCCAGGCGACACGCGGCAACTGCCGCGAGCAACGCCTCGAGCAAGGCGTCTTCAGTAGACAAAGCCGCCTCCAGGTCGTGGCCGGAGCAGCCAGACACGCGGAACCTCCTTCGGCCTCAACATGCTGGTGAGTATGAGGTGAAGGTCGTGCGGGTCGACCTCAGGAAGGAGGGGCCGTAGGCGCTCGTATTCCGCGCGCACGTCGGCGATCCAGCGGTCGCGGACCTCCTCAGGAATCGTCGGGGTGCCGCTCACGCCGTGAAGCCTACCCCTCTGTCTCCCCGTGCGCCAAGGGCACCAGGGGCTCCTGCCGCGCTCGCCGTTCTAGTGGGCTTCCCGGCCCCATCGGCGGCGCTCAGGGGAACGCGAACAAGGGGTGTGAGTAGCCCATGAGGATCCGATGCTCCCCGTTCACGAGCACCGGGTTGACGGCGCCCGCCGGCCAGTGGATCCGCGCCACGTCCCATAGGTCGAGCGGCGAGAGACGCACGTTGGCCGCCTCGAACACCAGCGTGGAGTACACGTAGATTCGGACGGTGGCGTACGCGTCGCCGTAGCCGTGGTCTGCCCAGTAGTGCACGCCCACGCCATAGGTGGCGTCGTCCTGCGGCTGGTTGAGGTTGAGGTTCTCGGGGCCGGCGCCGTCTGTGTCGTCGCGGTCGAGGCCAGGGTCGTCGTCCACGGTGGGGTCGAACGAGGCCCACTCGGGCTTCGCGTTGTACCAAAAGCAGTCGAAGGGCTGGGCGAACCACGGGTCCTCCTGGCCGTCGCCGTCGCCGTCGTAGCCCGACCACGCGTACTTCAAGTGCACGAAGTGGAGATCGAGGTCGGAGCCGGCCTCGGCGCCCTCATCGGTCTCGTCGGGGTCGCCCGGCGTGTGCCAGAGCAGCTCCACGTGCAGCGCCTCGTCGGGGATCACCAGCACCACCTGCTCCCACGGAAGGCACGACGACACGCCGTTCTCGTCCCACACGTCGAGGCGGAAGACGTAGGTGCCCGCCACGTTGACCTCGAAGACGGGGTTGGGGAACGACGCCGACGGGAGGAAGGTGGACGCCGAGCCCGGCGGCTGCTCCACGCTCCACAGGCGCTTCACGATCTCGCCGGCCACGGCCGAGCTGCCGGCGGAGCTGAGGTGGAGCGCGGTCTGCGGGATCACCTGCTCGCCCTCAGCGATGCTTCCCACGGCCGTGGGGCAGAGCGTGGTGGAGCCCAGCCCGCTCACGGGCACCTCCACCGTGGGCTCGAAAGCGTCGCTGTCTACCACGAGCACTGCCGTGTCGAACGTGGGCTTTCCGTCGCCCCCGAGGGGGCTCTCCACGGGCGGCGTGTAGGTCACGCGAACCTCCGCGCGCTCGCCGGGCGGCAGCCGCAGCGGCGCCTCTGGGCTCGGGAGCACGCCGCCGGGGAGCGACTCGGCGTCTAGCGCGAAGGCGCCGACGGTGTCGCCCGTGAGCTGGAGCGCGGTGATCTCGAGCTCGCGGGAGCCGCACGACCGCAGCTGCACCGGGAGGCTCGCCCGTTGGCCCACCAGCTTGGCGCCGAACTGGACCGCGCCGGGCACCACCTCGAGGCACGGCTGATTCGCGTTGCCCACGAGCTCGGCGCCGGCCTCGCCCACTCCGTCGTTGGTCTCGAAGACCACGCGGCCCTTGGCCGGCAACGCGGTGTCGGGCGCAAAGCGCACGGCGAAGGCAGTGGACTTCCCGGGCGCCAGCCGGAGGACTGGATCCAGCGCGTGCCGCTCTTCCCCTCCAGGGAGCCAGTCGCCTCCTTCCGAACGCCAGCCCGCGCCGTCGTGGCTGAGCGAGAACCCGGGATGGACCTCCTCGAGGCGGACGGCGCGGACCTCCAGCGTGGCGGAGCCCGTGTTGGTGACGCGCAGCTCCCGCGAGGCCGTGGTGCCGGCCGCGACCGACGCGAACTCAACCACCGCGGGCGTGACCAGCGCCACCGGCGTGGCGTCGCCCACCACCACCGGCACAGCCACGACCCGCTCGGCGTCGCGCACGTTCGCGCACGACACCACGACGGTCGCGACTCCTGCCGGACGCGGCTCCTGACGCACGTACCGGACCACCACCTCCAGCGTTTCGCCGGCCAGGAGCCGCACGTCGCGGGCTACGCCGTCCACGATCGCTGGCTGAGCGTCACCAACGCCGATCGAGGCGAGCTGGAACGCCCCCGCGCCGTCCCCCTCGAGTGTCACCTCGCGCACCACGAGCTCCCCGTGCGAGGACGCGTTCCGCACCGTGAGCGTGCGATCCACGGCGCCCCCCACGGGGGCATCTCCCACCTCGAAGATGAGGGCGGGCGGCGACTCCAGCGTGGCCACGGGAGTGCCATGGACGAACAGCTGCAGCTGCCCCAGCGCCGACGTCTCGAAGCCGCCCCCACCAGCGCTGCAGCCGCTAAACGCCAGAAGCCAATACACGCCCCAGCCGCGCGCGCTCCGCGCGGATCTCTCCGTACCGATGCGATCACACATCACGAACCCTCCAGCACATTGTGTTTGTAGCGAGCGCGCGCTCCGACAAGGCACTTGGGCGGACGCTGGCGGTTCCGTCACGTGGCGGAGCTGGGCACCGACGTCCGGAAGCGCAGCGAGGACTAGTACAGCTCAGCGCTGGGTGGTGACGGTACGAGCGGTCGGGGGCGCGCCGCGACGGATCAGCCGCGCGCTTCGCGCAGCCCGCGCGGAGCTGGCAGCGTGGCTAGCGCTCGTCCGTGGGCGCGACCTCGAGCACAGCCCCGAGGGGCGCGGCCGTGCGAAGCGCCCGGGCGCCATCCTCGTCCTCGACCTCGTGCTCGTGGCCCCAATCGGGCTCCTCGACGGCGAGCGCGGTAGGGAGGTCCGGCCGGATCGGGTCCAGGTCGAAGTGCAGGTGGTTCTTGTGGGAGGCGTCGCTGTCTGGCGTGAGCAGGTTCTCGAATACCCGCCGCTCGCGCAGGGTCTGGACCAGGGCCAGCAGGAACGCAGACGCCCGTTGGCTGCGCGCGGTGCGACCCGGCTGCCAATGCCCTTCGATGTCGATCTGCCCGAAGCCGTCGACGACGAAGCCACGGATGTCGACGGCGCCGCCGAACGCGTGCTGGCTCTGCACGGAGCGGTTGTCTCTGAGGGAGCGGCACTGGTAGGCGCCGAGCATCAACACGGTGCGGAGCCGCGCTTTCTTGCCGAAGTGGGCGCGGACCACGTCGTTGGCCACCTCCTCGAAGCGCGCCATGGCGGCCGCCATACGGCAATTGAGGAGCATGTAGGTGGAGTAACGGACGCCGGCCGGGCCGTGGACGTAATGGACGGCCTGGGGCACGTGACACATCGAGCGGCCGTTCTTGGTGCGCTCGGGCTCGGTGGCGACGGCGCGATACTCTTTGACGCCCGCAGCGGCGAGCAAGGCCGGGCAGTTGGTGACCGCGTGCGCGTTCCAGGGGAGCTCGGGAGCAGCGGGGGCCCCAGCGAGGTGCGCCGCGTCCTGGACCCCACGCTCTCCCGCGGATGCGGGCGCAGGTGGCCCTTCTGAGGCCATTAGTAGCGCTGCGAACGAGATGAGCACGGCCGCGACCCTAACCGGGTCGCCCGCGCGGCTCAACCCAGAAGCACCTCTGTCGCTGAGTTATCCACAGGTTTAGCTCCCGGCCGCACCGGCCCGAGCACGGGCTTTGCACCCGGAGCCGCTGGTTTGACGGCGCCCTATCGAGCCCCCAAAGTGGCCTCGATGCGGTGGTTCATCCTCCTTGTCGTGGCCTGCTCGGAGGTCCCGGCGGCGCCCCCGGCCGCTGCGCCGCCCGAGGCTCCGGGGCGTTTCCTCGAGACGCCGGCCGGAACCCCGCCAGCCCCTCTGCCGGCACAGGCCGTCCAGCTCCACGTCACCACGTCGGCTGCCCCGGCAGCGTCCCTGGATGCTGCGCGCGCGGTCTTCGGGCCAGAGCGCGTGAAGGCCACGCCCGGGGGCTTCCTGGCGGCGCCGGCGTCGCTCGACCCAGACAGCCTGGCCCGCGTCGCGGCCACCGGAGCGCGCGGGAACGTGGTCTTCTGGTACCCGCTCCGCACCGTCCGTGACCGTCTCTACGGGGGTGGAACGGCTGGCCTCTGGAGCGGGATCCTCGCGGCCCGCGACGGCCTCGCGCCCCCGAAAGGAGCCGTGCGCTTCGGAGGGACGCCGCGGCTGCTCGGCTTCGCGGTCTCCACGGTGGACAGGCCGCTCCTCGCCGAGAGCGGCGGCGCAGGCCTCGGCGAGCCCGCCACCCGGGTGCGCCGTCACGAGGAGGCGCCGCTCGAGCTGACCGGCCCCAACGGGCAGGCGGTGGACCTGGTGCTCGTGGGCGATCGCCTGGAGGGAGCGCCCTTCGAGCGGGCGATCGAGTCGCTCACGCGGGTCGGTAACCAGGGCGGCCAGGTCTGGGTCGTTGTGGTCCTCGCGCTGGCCGAGCCACACGTCCCCGCGAAGTTCTGAGTGCGCCTGGCCGACCGTCTGGCCCTCGGCGTCGCGCTGCTCCTCGGGGTCCTCTCCGTCGTGATCAGCGACCCGGAGCGGGGCGCGTGGCTCTTCCGCGGGGTCTTCGTTCAAGACGCCGACGAGGTGATCCGCGCCTGGTACGGACGGTGCGCGTTCGACAACCCGCAGATCATCCCGTTCAGCCACTTGTCCATGCCGGGCTGGACCTTCGTCCTGGCGCTGGGCGAGGCCGTGGCGCGCGCCCTGGGGCTACCCCTGACGCTCATGGGGCGCCTGACGACGGTCGTGTTCTTCTGGGCGGCGCTACGCCACGCCGCCGCCTGGCTCCGCGCCGTGGGGGCCTCGGAGAGCCGCGCGGCGCTCGCGGTGGCCGTGCTCGCGACCTCCCCGGGCGTCTTCCTCATGGCGCTCACGGTGTACCCTGAGATCGCCCTCCTCGCGCTGACGCTGGGCGGCCTCCGCTACCTGGCCGAGGGACGCCCGCTCGCTGCAGCGCTCACGCTCGGCTGGGCGCCGCTCGTCCGCTGGGAGGGTGCGCTCCTCCTCGGCCTGCTCCTCCTGGTCCTGTTCGTTCAGCGAGCGCCGTGGACCGCCCGGCTCGCCGCCCTGGGGCCCTACCTCGTCTATCTCGCCAGTGTGGCCTGGCGCTTCGGTAACCCGTGGACGCCGCTGGCGTGGCGGACGACCAAAGCGATGGGCGCCTGGCGGCTCTGGAACCCCGACCTCGCGCCAGGCGCACTCTCCGAAGCGCTCGTGCACCTCGCGACGCTCTTCAGCCCCCTGTTGCTGGTGGGCGCGCTGCCGTGGGTGCCTTGGATCCTGGGCCGCTGTCTGTCGCGTGCGCCTCTTGCACTCCGCAACCGCCGCCAACTGCCGCTAGCGTTGGCGTACGCGGGGCTCACAGTCACGCTGTTCTCCATTCAGCACGACTACATGGTCTACCCGCTCCGGGTCTTCGCGGTGCCCGCGGCGCTGGGCGCTGTGCTCTGGCTGGCCCAGCCGGGCCGCGTGGTGCCGGTGGTGGTTGTGCTGGCCGCTGCTTTCACCACCGGGACGGGGTGGCGCTTCGTGGCAGACCGGCAATTGCCGGAGCCGGGGGCGGGGCTCGAGACGCTGGGCTTCCACACCTTCGTGCGCCACGCCGACGCGACGCCGCTGCTCACGCGCCTGGTAGAGGAGCGCCAGGGGTGGCTGCTGGTGAACCACATGAACGCCAACCTCCTGCGGGCCGACGACGACTGTCGGCTGCTGGAACGCGACCTCTGGATCGGCGGCCCCGACCTGTCGCTATCGCGAGACTTTCGGCCCACCTTCGGCACGCCGCCCGGTCCAGGCCAGATCGTCTTTCACGCGCTGCCCTTCGGTGTGAACCACTGTGTCGCCGAGTCGGCCACCCACGTCCCCGGGCAGTCGGTCTTCCGCTGCCCCGACGGAGCAACTCCCACGTCAGCGCCGTAGCTGCTGGACGAATCCACCCCCGGCAAGGGCGCGACCGGGTCGGCGGCGCCGTTGGGACCACTGGCCCAACCTTCGACGTTCGCGGGCGGGCGGTGTACGGTCGCGGCGACGGAACCGCGCCCGAACAGGAGCGGTAGGACTGCCTGTGTTGGAGCCGCACCCATGAATCACGCTGACCTCGGAGGCAAGGGCCGCATCAAGGTCCTCTTCCTCCGTCCACCCCGCCATTACTGGCCCATCCTCAACGAGTCAGACAACTTCCTGCTGCCTCTGGGTTATCCGTCGTTGGCGGCGTACGTGCGGCGAGAGATCCCCGAGGCCCAGGTAGAGATCCTGGACTGCTGCCCCCACAAGATCGGCTGGCAGTCCCTGCGGCGCGAGCTCGAGGTGCGGAAGCCGGACGTCGTCTGTATCGGCGAGAAGGTCTGCTACATCCACGAGGCCTTCCGAGGCTTCCGGATGGTGAAAGAGGTATTGCCGGAGTGCGTGACGATCACGGGCGGACACTTCGCGTCGCACCTCCCGCAATACGCCCTCGATCAGTGCCCGGCGATCGACTACTGCATCCGCTATGAGGGCGAGGAGCCGCTGGCGGATCTGCTGCGTGCGCTGCTCGATGGCAAGTCGCTCGGGAAGGTGAACAACCTCGTCTACAAAGACTGCGGGCGGCACATCGAGACCGCGATCGGCCCCAACATCGAGGACCTGGACCTGCTGCCCGTCCCCGCGTACGACCTCGCGAACCTCGAGGCGTACTCGCCCTTCGGCCTCTTGTGGCCCAAGGCCACCACGATCCAGCGCTCGCGCGGGTGCGTAGACACCTGCAAGTTCTGCTCGTGGATCGCGGTTGAAGCGAAGCACAAGCGCCAGGCGGACGGCTCGGTGGTTCACCGGCCCAACTACCGCTCTAAGTCCGTAGAGCGCGTCGTCTACGAGACCGAGCTGCTCTACGAGAAGTACGGGGTGCGGTACCTCTTCTGGGTGGACGCCACCTGGAACGTGGACAGCGACTGGCTCGGTGAGTACTGCGAGGAGATCCTGCGCCGCAACTACAAGCTGGGATGGTGGGCCTTCACCCGCCTCGACCAGATGTTGCAGCAGGAGAAGGACGGCGTGTTCCAGCTGATGGTGCGCGCTGGCCTCCGGCACGTGCTCGTCGGCGTCGAGCGACCGGCCGAGTCGGGCCTCGGCTGGCTCAACAAACACGGCTACGGGTACGACGTCTGCAAGAAGGCCTTCGGCATCATGAAGGACAAGTACCCGCAGGTCTTCCGCCAGGGCACGTTCATCACGGGGATCCGCAGCGACACCGAGGAGTCGATCAAGAACCTCCTCACGTACGCGCACGAGATCGACGTGGACTTCGCAGCCTTCCACCCCATGACGCCCTTCCCCGGGACCCCGCTCTACGAGGAGGCCGTCCGGTCGGGCTGGATCGAGGAGACCGACTTCGCGAAGTTCGACATGTTCGTGCCCGTGATGCCCACGGAGAGCCTCTCGCGAGAAGAGGTGGCCAAGTGGACCACGTGGTGCCAGCAGAACTTCGTGGCCAAGAAGCCGCTCCGGTACGCGTCCCGGATGTTCTCCGGCGAGTCCATCCGGCGCCGGCTGCACTGGTGGTTCTTCTTGTCCATCGGCCGCGTGCTCGCGAACCAGGCCATGATGCATTACCAGGGCGAGCAGGTCTTCGAGGGCTTCGGCGGCGTGAACAAGCTCTGGAAGCCGGCCTGGTACGACGCCTAGGGCAGCCCGGGCGGTCGCTCAGGCCGCGTGCACCCGAAGCGCGCCGGCCCCCAAGAGGGCCGACGCCTCGGGCAGCGCCGACACGGCCCCCGCTCTCAGCGCCGCCGCTGATCCCTCCGAGACCGGTACCACGTAGACATCTCCGTCTACGCTTCGCGTGACCACCACCGATGTGTCGCCGCCTCCCGCGGGGCGCTTCCCGAGCGCCTCCACGAAGGACGGGATATCGGCGTCGAAGCGCAGCAGCTCGGCGGCGGGCGAGAGGCACCACGGTGGTCCGTCCACAGCCAGCGTGAGCGCCTCCAGATCGGCCGGCGCGGCGTGCGCGAGCGCGGCCTCGTAGCGCACCACGTCTTGGACCACGCCGGGGTGCGTGAGCCACTCGGCGAAGCGGCGACCGAGCGGCCTTCGCTCCCGGCGGTCCTCTGCGGCGAACGCCGCCGCGACCTCGCCGAAGCGCCTCCCGAGGAGCCGCACGGCCACAGGCAGGGCCGATTGCAGGCCGGCCTCGACCTGCACCGTCGACGCGTAGGTATGCCCCATCGCCAGGGCGACCTCGGCGGGGGGCAGCTCGTAGTCCTCTGCGAGCGCGCGGTACTCTTCGGCCACGGCGCCGTGGGCAGCCGGCGCCTCGCCGAGGCGCTCGATGAATCTGGAGAGCTCGGCTCGCGCGTCGCCGGCCGTGTCCTCTCGAAGCTGCGCGAGGCGGAGCCCGAGATCCTGGGCCACCCAGCGGTCGCGATCCCCCGCGAGCGGCGCAGCGACGGCGTGGCCCGCGAGGTGGCTTGCGCACTCTCGGACTCGCTCGAGCAGGCCCTCGAGGTCGGCGAACCACCCGTGAGCCGCGCCCCCGGGGAACAGACACTCGAGCGCCTCCGCGAAGCCGTCGGAGCGCAACCGCGGTCCATGAGCGGCCGCGTACGCGAGCCCATCGGAGGCCAGGTCCAGGGTGGCGTGCCGGTGCGGCACCTGCGTCCCGGTGCGCCAGGAGCGCCACGCGGCGTCGAGCTCACCGTTGAGCCACGTGAGCCCGTCGTTGGTCCAGCGCCCGTCCGGTTCGTCGGCCCCGTGCCGGGCGGCGGCGTCGCATCGGGCGCACCATGCGGAGAAGAGGGGGCCGCGGTGGTTGGGACACCGGCGCAGGCCGTCCTCGTCCAGGAAGTACCAGAGGGTGACCGGGAGGGCCTCGGCGATGCGCGCAGCGACCGCGTGGTATCGCATGGGCGCGCCCCGCCTCCAGGCGAAGCCCACGACGCCGTGGCACAGCTCGTGAGCGCCCCACTTGGCCCGATGCCCGGGATGGAAGCTGCCGATCCGGCGCTCGTAGCGGAACGAGTGGTACTTGGACTCGGGAAGGACGCCCGAGTCCCACGACGGGGGTGACCCGAGGTCGGCCCGCCCTTCGGGGCACCACGTCTCGGGCAGCTCCAGCTCGACGCGGTGTTCGAAATTCGCCAGGAACAACCCGGACGCGGCCGCCAGCTCGCCGGTCCGTCGCGCGGCCGCCGAGCGACTGAGCTCATGCTCGGGGAGCCCGAGATCCGGACTCAAGGCGGCGGGGACCCGAGGCCCCGCGCTTCGGGGCCGAGGCCGGCCTCCTTGCGCTTCTGGAGCAGGCGCTCGACGTCTTTCTCGGGCAGGGAACGCGGTCGGCCGACCGAGATCGCCGCTTGCTGGATGCGGGCCAGATGCTCGACCAGCTCCATGCGGAGGTACGCCTGCTCGAGGTCTTTACCAACCGTGAGGACACCGTGGCTGCCCAGCAGCACGGCGTCGAACCACGGGAGCACCTTGGCCAGGGCTTCGAGCTGCGCCTCCGAGCCGGGCATCGCGTAGGGGACTGTGGGGATCCGCGCGCCCAGGCTGACCACGGCTTCGGCGATGATCGTGGTCTCCACGTCGACGCCCACGCAAGAGAAGCCCGTGGCGATGGGCGGATGGGCGTGCAGCACTGCCCCCACGTCGGGACGCGCCCGGTAGGCCACCATGTGCAGGTTGAGCTCGCCGAACGGCTTCCAGCGGCCCTCGAGGCGCTTGCCCGCCTTGTCGAGGACCAGCAGGTCGGACTCCGTGACGTCGCCTTTGCAGAACGCGGTGGGCGTGGCGAGCGTCTTGTTGGCGGGGAGGCGGACCGTGAGGTTTCCGTCGTGATTGGCCACCCAACCGCGCTCCCAGACCCGCCGGGAGTAGAGGACCATCGCCCGCTTGAGCGACGGGAGGGGCGTGACGTCGCCGCGCTCCGTCATGTGTTGACCGCGTCCACCACACCCACGATGAGCCGCTGGATGGGCGGGGTTCCCCCGAGGAGCTGGCGGATCCCGTTGCCCTCGCAGAGCACGATCACGGTGTCGCCGGCGCCTGCCTGGACGTCGTCGACGGCGAGGAACGTGTCTCCATCCGGGGCGCCCCGGGCGTCTATCGGCTGCACGATCATGAGCTTCCGCCCCTGATAACCAGGGTGCTTGACCGAGCTCACGACGTTCCCGAGGACCTTGCCGAGGATCACGCTGGCACCTCCACGTAGACGTCGTCGACGATGCCGACGATCGCGCTATCGACCGGGACGAACGAAGGCTCGAAGGCCAGCGCCGCCTCGCGGGAGGCCACGGTGTGGACGAGGTCGCCCGGGCCGGCTTGCACCGCGTCCGCGGAGACGATCGGGCGCCCGACGGGCCGACGCTGCTCGTCGAGCGGTTGTACCAGCAGGAGGCGAAGCCCATCGAGGCCCTCGGACTTCACGCTGGCGACGACGGTTCCGATGACACGACCGAGGTTCATGGCCGTCCCGTATACCGTGGTCCCGCCCCGGGTGTCACCACCGGGGCGTCGTCGAGGGTGGATCGGCCCTCTGACGCCGGCTGGCGCTTCACGAGCGAGTAGACGATGAGGCCCACGCCGAGGAGGCAGAACGGGATCGACAGCAGGGCCCCTGTGGTCACCCTCCACTCATCCGGGACCCCACCCTGCTGCTCCTTGAAGAACTCCACGCCGAAGCGCGCGCCGAAGTACGAGGCGAAGTAGGTCCCCGTGAGCAGCCAGCGTGGTCGTTTCTCTCCGCCGGCGACCCGGTCCACCAAGGTGAGTAGCCCCATGATCACGAGGCCGATGAAGAACTCGTAGAGCTGGGTGGGGTGTCGCGGTGTAGCCGCCAGATGGTGGGGAACGTCGTAGCGGGGCAAGCACACCGCCCACGGGACGTCCGAGGGACGCCCGACGACCTCGGAGTTGAAGAAGTTCCCGAGACGGACCAGCACGCCGCTGAGCGCGGCCGCCCACATGAAGCGGTCGAAGAACTCCCCGTAAGGGATCCGAAACCGTCGTGAAAACAAGACGATCGTTACGATTAGCCCGACTGTTGCGCCGTGAGAGCTGAGCCCGGCGATGCCCTTGCGAATATCTATGAGGTAGAGCGGGCTCGCGAGCACCTTGTCCCACTCGTAGAACAGCCGGTGGCCGAACCACGCGCCCACCAGCGTGCCCACGACGGCCCAGTTGACGAAGCGCTCCGCGTTCGACGGGTGCCGCCCTGCCCGCACCATCTGCCAGCGCAGCAGCATGTAGCCGAAATAGAAGACTCCGAGGAAGCAGAGCCCATACCACCGGATCTGAATCGGGCCCGCGATATCGATAATCACAGGGTCGACGTTCCAGGTCCAACACGAAGCCATCATCGGCGGCGCTCCTTTCGGCGGCGGAACAAATACATCACGAGGACCACGACGAACAGCCCCGCGGCCGGGACCAGGAGGGCGCGCCGAGCGCGCATGGCGTCATCCGAGGAAGGGTGCAGCGGATCTTCCGGGCGCTCCAGCGGGCGCGCGGCCGCCGGGACGGTGACGTGGCCCCGCGGAGGGCGGTCGATCGCGATGCGCGCCGTGCGGACGAGCTCGTCCGCCGTGGAGGCGCGAGGCCCGTCGTCGGACCGAACCTCGAGCACCAGCCGGACCGGGTCGGTCCAGTAGACACGGTCGTCCGCGGCCTTCGCGCCGTCGGTCCACGCGCGCGCCACGACCCCGTCGAGCCCCACGCCCGCGCCGGTGGACACCACCACCCTCCGGCCCACGGCGTTGTCCTCCTCCGCCGCGAAGCCTGTGGCCAGGCCCTCCAGGGCCACCACGACGCTCGAGGATCCGCCACCTGGACGGGCCACGCCGGCTGTGACCATGTCTGCTACGGACTGCGCCACGAAGGCCAAGGTGACGACGTGCTCCCCGGGCGTGAGCTCCACACGCAAGCCCAGGCTGTAGCCGCCGTCGTCGTCCAGAGCGCGATCGGAGAGGACGATCCGCTCCTCCGGGATCGGGGCGCCGTCGACCCACGCCGCGCAGGCGAGGATCCGAGACGCCACCCAGCTGTCGTTGCGGTTCTCGGCGGAGGCCCAGCGCCGCGGCTGGTCCACGCCGACCCAGAATGCCGCCGTCTTCCCGCGGTTCTGGAGGGTGACGGTCTGCTCGACTACGACGTGGTCGGGGTGGAGCTCGATACGCGCCGAGGCGAGCGTGGCGCGGACGTCGAGCCCGCGGGGGATGGGTCCCGCGACGTAGCTGAAGGGCCCACGGAGAGCCGCGATCACGGCGGCCGGCCGCTCGGCAGCGACGCCGGGCGACGAGGCGAGGACGGCGATCAGCGCCAGGATCAAGCGAGGACGGGGTGCATCCACCGGCGTGCCCAAACGGCACCAGGCAACTGCGGGGCTGGCGCGCATCTCCGCGTCGTTTATCCCACGAGAGGCCCCGCGTACAGCGGGAGATGGTAGCCCGCGGGCCTCCGAGGTTGCGGCGCGGGGGGCCGGTCGTGTATCCAGCGCAGGCGTTGGGAACCGCGCCGCTGTCGCGCGGGTACGAACGCCGTCCCATGCTGGAGTCGAGGCCCATGCCCCACCGCGCTCGCCGCCGCACGCTCGAGGTCCTGATCGTCCGCATGGCCTCGTGGGCTGATATCCCACAAGCGCATCCCGAGAACGTGATGGCGCCGATCAAGCTCGGCACCGCGACCAGCCTCATGGAGCGGAGCGGCCATCGCGTGACGCTGATCGACGGCGAGACGCACGCGTATCGGCGGAGCGACGTCGTGAAGGCGTTGGACGCGCGCCCCGACGTCGTGATCCTCCACGGCATTACCACGGCCGTGCCGTCGGTGCTGTCGATGGGCAAGACGGTTCGCGAGCGGCTGCCGCGCGCCGTGCTGGTAGCCAGTGGGCAACACGCCACGGCCCGTCCAGGCGACTTCTTCGTTGCGGGACCCGACGGACGTCCACTCTTCGATGCGTGCGCGCTGGTCGAGTACGAGGAGGCGCTGGCCGAGCTCGTGGACGCGGTGCGGGACGATGCGCCCCTCTCGGACGTCGGCGGGCTGGCGCTGCCCGGGGCCGAGGACTCCGAGGCCGTGAAGACGCCGGCGCGCAAGCTCCGAGAAGACCTCGACACGCTGCCGTTCCCCAAGCACCCCCTCTTCATGCGCAAGGAGTACACGGTCTTCCACCCCACGGACGTGACGGGCAGACGGCAGTGGGGCTTCCTGATGTCCAGCCGGGGCTGCCCCTATCCGTGCCTCTACTGCTCCCCCACCCTACGCAACAGCTACGGCCGCAAGATGCGGTACCGCAGCGTCGAGAACGTGGTGGACGAGATGGCGTGGCTGTCTGCGCTGGGCGCGACCGTCCTCCACTTCAAGGACGATATCTTCACCATCGACAAGGACCGGACGCATGAGCTCTGCGACGCGATCCTGCGCCGCGGCCTGAAGCTCAGCTGGACCGTCCAGACGCGCGCCGATTGTGTCGACGTGCCGCTGTTCAAGCACATGCGCAAGGCGGGCTGCTGCACGGTGAGCATGGGTATCGAGTCGGGCTCGCCACGGATCCTCGAGGTGCTCCGGAAGCGCGAGACCGTCGAGGACTCATTGGTCGCCGCGCGCGCGGCGCGAGAAGCTGGCCTGCACCTCGTCAACTTCTACCTCCTGGGCAACCCCTCCGAGACCCTCGAGGACATGGAGGCCACGCTGCAGCTCGCCAAGCAGCTGGACCCCGACCTCCTCCAAGTCGGGTTCTTCACGCCCTACCCCGGCTCGCCCTACTACGAGGAGTCCTTCCGGGAGACCGACAACCTCTCGCCCGAAGAGTTCTCCCACTACAACCGGATAATCAACGTGAGCGCCGTGCCAACGCCGGAGCTCTATTCCTTCCAGAAGCGCTTCTACCGGGAGATGATCTTCCGGCCGCGCTTCCTTGCGCGGTTCGCTGGGCAGCGCCTTCGCGGCCTGGCCTTCAACGTGGATCACGAGGCGCGTTTCTACGGCCTCGCCGCGCGGTTCCTGTTCAACAAGTTCACGGGCGCCAACCCGCCCGACGAGGCACGCGCGGCGGCATGACCGAGTTTTCTCCAACGCACGTCCACGTCCATCGCTCCGCCGACCGAGAGGAGCAGCGCGCCTTCCTCCGACGCGCGCTCGAGTCCTTCGTCCGGGTGAAGTCGAAGCAGGTGATCGCGCTCAAGCCCAACCTCTGCGCGCCTCTCCCCTCGCAGACCGGCGCAACCACAGAGCTCTGGATCATCGAAGAGACCGCCAAGTTTCTGCGGGAGCGGCGCGCGCGCCCGGTGCTCGTGGAGGCGCCCAGCCACATCCACGACTACGACCAGGTCATGGACGTCACCGGCGTCCGCGAGCTCTGCAAGTCGATGGACATCGAGATGGTCGATTCGCGCGTCCACACCATGGCGCTGCGCCCGCTCAAGCACGATGACCCGAAGGGTCGGGTCTATCGGGTGGGGATGGCGGCACTGGGAGCGGACGGGATCATCGTCCTCGCCAAGCTCAAGACGCACAACCGCACGCAGGTGACCCTGGGCATGAAGGGGCTCATGGGTCTCCTCTCGTGGCCCGACCGGCACGACTTCCACCGCCGCGGCGTGGAGGAGGACGTGGTCGAGCTCTACCGGCGGCTCCGCTCGCGGATTCGCATGACCATCATCGACGGCATCACCGCGATGGAGGGCCACGGCCCCACGAACGGGCGGCCGGTCGCCATGAACTCGCTGCTCGCGGGCACGGACACCGTCGCCGTAGACGCCGTGGGCTGCCACATGATGGGCTTCGAGCCGGAAGACATCCACCACATCCGCCTCGCGCACGAGCAGGGCCTCGGGAACATGAAGGCGAAGTGGCAGGTCCACCCCGAGGGCACCCCCCTGCCCGTCCGGCCCTTCGAGCGCGCGCGTCCGGACAACGGCCTACGGACGAAGGTGATCTCGTTCCCGCCGCTCTCCGCCGCTCTGCGCGCGGCGCGGTATGGCGTCCGAGGGCGCACCTTCCCGGCGCTGGCGCCCACCGCCGTGGGCCAGGTGCTCACGGAAGAGGCGGCCGTATGCCCCACGGGCGCTCTCTCGCTGCCGGCGTCCCTCGACACCACGAAGTGCATCGGCTGCGGGTTGTGCATCGACGCGTCGCCGGGGCGGGTCATCAAGGAGTCTGGGCTTCAAAAGGCCCGACGCCTGGCGCGCGAGCTTGCCGCTGCCGGAGGCGTCCGATAGCGTCCGCCGCCTATGCGCCCGCCAGAACTCAACGACCTGCTCAAGAAACACGTCATTGGCCAGGGCCCGGCCGTCCGCGAAGTCGCGGTGGCCCTCTACAAACACCTCGTGGGCCATACCACGGGCAACATCCTCATGATCGGCGGCTCGGGGACCGGGAAGACCACGATCATGCGGGCCGTGGAGGGACTGCTCCGCGATCGGCCTGACCTCGCCGAGTTCGGCACGGTCGTGCGGATGAACGCCAACCTCATGGCAGACCTCGCGTCGCGCGGGCTCCAGTCGACGGCGGTCTTGGACAAGCTGGCGATAGAGGCCCGGAGTCGCCTCGGGGACCGCGCCCCCCGCGAGGCGGTGAAGCGCTGTGTGGAGCACGGCATCGTCTTCATCGACGAGGTCGACAAGATCCGGTCACACGTGGGCAATCAGCCCAACGTCTCCGGCATCGTTGCCCAGGAGAGCCTCCTCACGCTGATGGAGTCGGAGCGCCAAGCGGTCCAGCTGCCGATCGTCTCGCCCACGGGCACCCTCGGCCGCGAGTCCACGGTGATCGACACGGGGGGGATCCTGTTCATCGCCGGCGGGGCGTTCGAGGAGCTCTACGATCAAGTCTTCGACCGCGTCACGGCCGGAGGGAAGAATCCGCCGTATCGCCTGGTCACCAAAGCCGACGGCTCGGTTGAGCGCCGCATCGTGTTCCAGATGGCGGACCACCTCGCGCACAGCGACCTGTTCTCCTATGGGATCACGCCGCAGTTCCTGGCGCGCTTCGACTCGATCGTCACGCTGCGGGCGCTCCAAGCGAAAGACCTGATCACGATCTTCAAGGAGGTGCCGGGCGCGATCCTGCCCACCTCTCAGGCCTACTTCGCCAACTACGGGCTCGAGCTGGTGGTCACTCCAGAGGCCATCAATCTGATCGCGGACAAGGCCACGGACAATCCGCGGCTTGGCGCGCGCGCACTGAAAGAGGTCTTCGCCCGGATCATGCGAGAGCTCGAGTACGATCCGCACACGTCGCCCTATGTGAAGAAGGGCCCCAGCGGGGACCAGCTGGTGCTGGATCTCGCCGCCGTGAAGGGCCTCCTGCCCGGCTGACGCCTGGCCGCAGAGCCGCGGTTTTCTTGTTGAACTTCGCCCCCCCGGCGCGTATACGCCGCGCTTGCCGTGAGCCTTTTTCCTGTCTGCCGCGATTGTGGCGGGGACCAACGAGGACTCACGAGACCACACGCGAGGGGCTACCCCGCACCTCAGCGGCCAGGCGGGACGCCTGGTCGGGAGACTGCGGGCGCCTCGGGCATGGCCCGACTCGGGCCGCAAACGAGGACTGGTGAATCGATGAAGCGCTCCATGAAACTCAGTACGTTGGCAGCTGCCGGACTCCTGTCGGCTCAGGCCGGTGCCGTCGAGGTCCCCGACCGGGGCATGTACCTCGGCATCAACGGCGGCGCCTATCTCTCGCTGGACGACTGGGCGTTGGGTGACCTCAACGAGGGCACCATCACCATCGACGACGGCGGCATGATCAACGTGGTCGTGGGCGCCCAGTTCTTCAAGTGGCTCGGCGTCGAGGCGGTGATCGGCTACATCCCCACCTCCACCACCGACGACGAGGCGATTCACGGCCTCAACGTGGGCGCCAACGTCTACTTCCAGGCCACCAGCGGCCGCGTGGGCGTGTACGCCCTCGCTGGAGGCGGCGCCCTCGTCGGCCTCGCCGGCGCTACGGGCACGGACACGGACTGGGAGGTCGACGTCGGCCTCGGCGTTCGGGTCATGGCCACGGACGACCTCAACGTCCGCATCGAGGCGAAGCACGTCTTCACCGACGGCCTCGACGACAACGCGTACAACCTCGCCCTCGGGCTCGGCCTCGATTGGTGGGCGTGGCGCCAGGTGGACGACTCCGACAAGGACGGCATCCTCGACACGGACGACGCGTGCCCCGCGGTCTTCGGCGTCTCCTCGGCCAAGGGCTGCCCGGATCGCGACGGCGATGGCATCCAGGACGCAGACGACGCGTGCCCGGATGTTGCCGGCGTCCCGTCGGCCAAGGGCTGCCCCGACAAGGACGGCGACGGGATCCAGGACAGCGAGGACCGCTGCGTCGACACGCGCGGGACGGTCGAGTTCAAGGGCTGCGCCGATCGCGACGGGGACGGCATCGCCGATCCCGACGACAAGTGCCCCGACGTGAAGGGCGTCGCCGCGCTCGCCGGCTGCCCGGACCGCGATGGGGACGGAGTCACCGACGCCGACGACAAGTGCCCCGACGTAGCCGGTCCCAAGGAGACGAAGGGCTGTCCGGATCGCGACGGGGACGGGATCCTCGACGCGGACGACAAGTGCCCGGACCAGCCCGGCGTCAAGGAGGAGCAAGGCTGCCTCCCCGCCGAGGTCCAGAAGTTCACGGGCGCCATCGAGGGGATCTTCTTCGATAAGGGCTCGGCCAAGATCCAGAAGAAGAGCTTCGTGATCCTCGACAAGGCGGTCGCCGTGCTCCTCAAGTGGCCCACCGTCCGCCTGCGGATCGAGGGGCACACGGACGCCGACGGCGACGACGACATGAACATGAAGCTCTCGACGGCGCGCGCCGCGTCGGTTCGTGAGTACATGAGCGGCAACGGTGTCGCAGCCGAGCGGCTCGTGTCCGAGGGCTACGGCGAGACCAAGCCGAAGGCCGCGAACGACACGAAGAAGAACAAGGCGCTCAACCGGCGCATCGAGTTCACGGTCATCACGGACTGACGTTCGCCCGCGTTCGGCCGCCCTCCCTTTGACGCCGCGCCGTGGGTCCCGTATCAACGGTGCCCATGGCGCGCCGCGTCGGTTACGCCCTAATCCCGCTGCTCCTCGCTGGCCTAGCCGGCGCCCGCCCTCCGGTCATACAAGACCCGGGTGGGAAGGCGCTCTCCGCCTTCCACAAGGCGCTGAAGCGCACCGCGCGCGGGGTAGACCAGACCCGCATCCTGCAGTTCGGCGCAAGTCACACCGAGTGTGACCTCTTCACCGGTTATCTCCGGCGGTACCTCCAGAGCCGCTTCGGAGACGCGGGCCACGGCTACCTGATGCCCGCGCGACCGTGGAAGGGATACCGCCACCAGGACGTGCGCCTCGACTCGAGCGACGGCTGGGTGGTGGACAAGGCGCTGGGCAACACGTCCCGCGAGGACGGACTCTATGGGCTGGGTGGCTTCTCGTGCGCGGCCGGCAGCGCGGACGAGTGGGCCTTCTTCGGTACGTCCACGAGCTCCCCGTTCGGCCGGTCGGCCTCGCGCTTCGAGGTCTTCTTCCTCGAGCAGCCGAGAGGCGGCGGCTTCGAGGTGCTCTTGGACGGTCAGCCCTACGCCACCGTGTCCACACATGCCAGCGCCACCGGGTTTGGCACCTTCGTCGGCCGGATGGAGGACGCATCCCACGAGATCGAGCTCCGTCCGCTGGCGGACGGTGAGGTGCGGCTGCTCGGGGCCGTCCTGGAGCGCGGTGCCCCCGGCGTCGTGGTCGACACGCTGGGGATCCGCGGCGCCCGGGCGGCAGACCTCTTGGACATCGACGAGGCGCTGTGGGGCGAGCAGGTCCGTCGCCGTCAGCCCAACCTCGTGGTCCTCGCGTACGGCACGAACGAGGCTGGAGACCACCACCAGTCGCTCGACGCGTACCGCCGCAAGCTCGAGGCTGTGCTCGACCGGGTGAAGAGCGCTGCCCCGGGCGCGGCGTGCGTGCTGATCGGGCCCACGGACCGGCCCAAGAAGCTTCGCCGAAACCAGTGGGAGCCGCGTGAGCGGGTTGAGGAGGTCGACGAGGCGCAGGCGCAGGTCAGCGCGTCCTTCGGATGCGGCTTCTTCAGCGCCTTCCAGGCCATGGGAGGGCCGCTCTCCATGGTGAAGTGGCAGAAAGCCAACCTCGCGCAAAACGACGGCGTACACCTCACCACGCGCGGCTACGAGCTCCTTGCGGAGCACTTCGCGAAGGGGCTGCTCGAGGGCTACGAGTGAGGGAGCTCGGGGCGCTCCGCCGCGACGCGTCCGCCCTCGACGACGCAGGGTATCGTCACCTGCCCGGCCTCGTGACCGGCCACGCTCTCGTGAAGCTCCAGCAGGCGTTCGTGGACGCGCTGAGCCCCAACACGGGCGACCCGAGCTGGGTGGTGCTGCAGCAGCGCCTTCTGGCGGATCCCCGGGTGTTGGGGGTGGGGGATGCGATCCGGGCGTCCGTGACCGACTGGGTCGGCCCAGTGGTGGCCCATTGCGGCGACATCTGCCGCGTGGCTCAGCCCGGCCATGTCACGCGGCCCCATCAGGACGCGGCCTACTCGCGGCGGGAAGACGCCCTGACGGTCTGGGTGGCGGTCGTCGACGTGCCGCTCCACAGCGGGCCGTTGATCGTCTGGCCGGCCTCGCACCGCCTGGGCCTGCTCGACCACGGGCCAGGAGAGAGCGGCGTCACCGACGCGAGGCTGACGGACAGCGACTGGCACGGCGGCGCCCTCACGGCGGGCGACGCGATCGCGTTCCGCGCGCTCACGGTCCACGCGAGCCTGCCGAACAACGGGAGCACGCCGCGGCTCTCGGTGGACTACCGGTATTGGCCCGCATGAGAGGGCCCTCGCCGGCCCCGCTGGTCCGAGCCCGCGGGCGGGCACCCCGGATACTGGGCCTCGGCGTGCTCTGGTTCGGCTGCTCAGAGGAGGGTGCCGACCGCGACGCGCCGGCCGCGATCGCGCCGTGCACTCACGTCGTGTCGCTGGAGAGCTTCACCGTGATCCGCGACGCCCTCGAGGACCCCTGGGATCACCGCCCGGCGGCGCCCAAGTGCCTCGACTGGGCGGTGCACGTCGAGCCGATCGGCGAGGAGGCCGCGCTATCCACTGCCACCGGTCCTTGCCCGTACATGACCGCCACCGCCCCAACGCTCGTGGCGATCCCGAGCGGCACCGAGCTCGAGCTGCGTTGGTTCCACTTCGCCCTCACGGCCACGGCTACGGCGGAGGCGCACGCCGCCGCCCGCGTGGCAGGACACCCGGTGCTGGACGCCACGATCCCGATCCCCTCGGAGAGCGGCATGGTGCAGACCCGCTGGGTCGCGCCGGAGGAGCTCCCGGCTGGCGCCGCCGTCCACTTGCACCTCCACAACCACGGCGACAACTCCTGGGCGTTCCTGGGGCTGCGCACACCCTGTGAGTGACAGGCAGGGTGGGGTCCGGTACGGTCCGGAGCCTCGGGCAAGGTGCCGCCGAAGCAGGGCGGCCCTCGGAGGTCTCGAGAGGGAGACTCAAGATGCGCTTCGGCTCCATCGTGTGGTTCGCGGTCGTCGCAACCGCGTGCCAGAGCAGCACAACCGAACCCTCCCCTGTCGACTCCAGTGGTGCGGCGGACACGGCGTCGCCGAGCGACGTCCCACCCGAAGCGGCGGACATCGGGGCCGACACCAGCGTGGACACGGGGCCGCCGAAGCCACCCCCGGAGACCTTCAGCCTCACCCACGACTTCGGCGAGCGGACGCTCAAGGGGTACCAGGAGAGCTCACCGTGCGTCGCCTGGTCGCTGAAGAACGAGCAGGCCGTCTACGTGAATGGGGTTGCCCTGGCCAACGACGGGATGTTCCACCACTCGAACTGGTTCGTGGTGCCCGAGGCTACGTACCCGGGTCCCGACGGCTTCTTCAAGTGCGGCGACCGCAACTTTCAGGAGATCGGCGCAGCGATCAGCGGCACCGTGATCTTCGCCCAGTCCACGCAGTCGCGCTTCGAGGAGCAGCGGCTGCCCCCCGGCGTGGTGGTCAAGGTGCCGCCGGGCCACAAGGTGGTCTCGCAGGTGCACCTATTGAACCTCTCGGGTGAGGAGGTCACCACCTCCCTCCGCATGACGCTCGACCTCATCCACCCGCGCGACGTGGTCGACATCACCACCCCCTTCCGTCTCACCTACTTCGACCTCGAGCTCATGCCCGACGCGCAGACCAACCATCGCGGCGAGTGCAACTTCCAAGACGTGTACAAGGAACAGGCGGGAGTGGACCTCGACCTCAAGGTCTATTGGGTTCTGCCGCACTACCACTACCTCGGGAACGCCTTCGAGGTGTCCGTGAACGGCGGGCCGCGCGACGGCGAGGTGCTGCACGAGATCACGCAGTTCGATGGCGAGGCGCACGGCAAGGCGTTCGATCCGCCGTTCGACATGACTGGCTCCAAAGGCTTCAACTTCACGTGCGGCTTCTACAACCCGCGCGACGTGGAGGTCGGCTGGGGGATCGGGGACCAGGAGATGTGCGTGATGCTCGGCCTCGCCTCGTCCAAGCTCATGTTCGACGGCACCGTCGCCGTCACCGACGACACCTTCGAGACGAGCGAGGGCTTCGACAAGGTCGGGACCTGCGCCGTGCTCGGGATCCCGAAGAACGCCTCGCAGACCTTCCCCACCCCGGAGGAGATCGCCGCGCCGCTCTACAAGCCGCCCGAGCTGGGGACCGACGTAGGGGTCAAGCCGGTCGAGGAGTGCACTGATACGCCGGCTGACGCCGTCCCGTCGGGTCCGGCCACGCTGGCCTCGATCAATGACGCGATCTTCGTGCCCGCCTGTAGCTACTCGGCGTGTCACGGGGGCCCGAAGCCGGCCGCAGGGCTGGCGCTCGACACCCCGGCACTACACGACGTGTTGCTCAGCCACAAGGCCACGGCCAACACGCTACTTCCGCTGGTCACGCCGGGTGACCCCGAGAAGAGCTGGCTCTATGCCCTTCTCGCGAAGTGCTCGCCAACCGACGACTCCGGCGCCGTGGTCGCCCACATGCCGCGCAATGCCCCGTACCTCCTCGATCCTGGCCTGGTGGCTCGGGTCCGCGACTGGATCCTCGCCGGTGCCCCTGCGGAGTGACATGAGCCCCCTCGAACAGGCTGTGCACGACGCGCTCGCGCGGATGGAGCACCTGGCCCGCCGCCTCGACGCGGTCCCCAAACGTCCCTTGCCCACGCTGGAACAGGCGCGCTTCGTAGCAGACGAGGCCCGCGCCCTGCTCTTCCCGGAGGTCTTTGCGCCAGACGCCGACGCGGCCGAGACCCTCGGTCGCTTCGCCGAGCGCGTCCGCGACCTCGTGCTGCTAGAGCGCCACGCAGCCTGCTCCAGCGCCGACAAGAGCAGCAGCGACTGTCTGCCGTGCTTCGACTTCGCCACGGACAGCGCAGCCACCCTGGTGCGGCGCCTACCCGACCTGCGCTGCCTCGGCGAGGGCGACATCGACGCCACCCTCGACGGGGATCCCGCGGCCACCTCGCCCGCCGAGGTGGTGCTCTGTTATCCCGGGTTCTCGGCCATCCTCGTTCACCGCATCGCCCACGTGCTCTACGAGCGCGGCGCGCGCCTCGCTCCGCGGCTGCTGAGTGAGACGGTCCACGCGCGAACAGGCATCGAGATTCACCCCGGCGCCACGATCGGGCCGCGCTTCTTCATCGACCACGGCACGGGCGGGGTGATCGGA
>SXOO01000273.1 GCA_005776725.1 Pseudomonadota bacterium
CCACCACGGGCGGCAACGCGCTCAAGTTCTACGCGTCGCTTCGCCTCGATGTCCGCCGCATCGCGTCCATCAAGGACAAGGAGACGCTCCTCGGCAACCGCACGCGGGTGCGGGTGGTCAAGAACAAGCTGGCCGCGCCTTACCGCACGGTCGACTTCGACATCATGTACGGCACGGGGATCAGCTACGAGGGCGACCTGCTCGACCTCGCCACCGACCGCAACATCGTCCAGAAGTCCGGCTCCTGGTACGCCTTCGAGGGAGAGCGCATCGGGCAGGGCCGCGAGAACGCGAAGCAGTGGCTCTCCGAGCACCCTGACGCGTGCGTCAAGCTCGAGGCCTCGGTCCTCGCCGCGGAGGGCCCGCGCGGGACGGTGTCGGCCGGAGGCGACGACTTCTCCGGCGACGACGAGTAACACAAGGTTGAAGCGGGGCGCGGGCTCGGCCACACTGACGGCGCTCCAGCTGCCCGTGAGGTCCCGATGCGTCGCTCGTTCCTGCTCCTCTCCTTCGTCTTCACCGCCGCCTGCGGGTCGGGGAGCAGCTCCGGCAGCAGCGGAACCGACGCTACCGACGCTACCGACGCTGTAGACGCAACGGACGGCAGCGACACAACCGACTCCGCCGATGGCACCGACACGACCGACGCAGCGGACGGGAACGACGCTGCGGACGCCACGGATGGCACCTCGGGCGAGATCCCCAAGTGCAAGTTCCAGCACCCCCTGGGCGCCAAGTGCAACCCCTATCCGGATTGCGAGTCGGGCTGTCCCGACGGCCAGATGTGCTCGGTCTCCGAGACAACCGAAGGCATCAAGCGGGTCGTGTGCCTCGAGCGGGGCGACGTCCCCCTCGGTGAGGCGTGCAATCACGTGGAGGGCCCCTTCTGCGAGGAAGGCCTCTGCATCGACGCGCAGTGCCGGGCCTTTTGCGTGGACGCGATCTGCGAGAACGGGGGCTCGTGCCAGCCGTACAACGGCGTGCCGGGGAAACCGACCGTTTGTGGTGCCGCGCAACAGTCCTGCGATCCCGCGGCGCCACAGTCGGAGCCCTGCTCCGCGGAGACCCCGTGTTACCTCAACTCGGATGAGAGCACTGACTGCAAGGCGGGGCCGGGGGTGGGGGTCCAAGGCGACCCGTGCGCGTCGTCGTTCGATGACTGCAGCGCCGGCTTCTCGTGTGCGCAGACCAAAGACGGGAAGATCTGCGGGAAGCTATGCCACGCTGAGACATGCCAGGAAGAGTGCGGTGAGGGCTTCAACGCTAACCAGCTCTCCTCCAAGTACAGCGTCTGTGTCCCGGGAACGGTGGCTCCGCCGGCTACGCCCTGCAACGCCCTAGCCCAGGACTGCGCGGGAGAGCAGCAGGCCTGCTACCCCACGCAAGAGGGCTTCGTCTGCCTCACACGCGGAACCGCTGCGCCCGGGGCCGAGTGCGCTTCTGTGAACGACTGCGCCAAAGGCGCGTTCTGTCTCAACAACGGTCGGTGCACGCTCCTGTGCGAGGTGGGCGACGCGAGCAACGCGCTCTGCGAGACGGGGGTCGAGGCAAAGTGCGTCGAGGTGGGCGGCGGCGTCGGCTACTGCGACGAGTGAGCACCAACCCGAAGCCAGGTCTCTGGGGTGGCCGCGTACGACCCGCCCTGATGGCGGTGGGCCACGTCCTCGGGCGGGTGAACACCGCCATCCTGCTCACGGTGGTCTATGTCGTATTCATGCCCCTAATCCGCCTGGGATTCGCGCTGGGGCGCCGCGACATCCTCGAGCGCCGAGCGTTCCGCACGGGGGCGTCCACGTGGCACACCCTGGACGAGCGCACCGGCTCCCCCACTCTCGACGAGCTCCAGCAGCCGTTTTGATTTCGCTACCGCGCCCGACTTAGAGCCGCGCCTCGGCCATGCCGCGAAGTTGAGCCGCGACGTTGGGGCCTTCCACGATCGCGCCGTGAGCCGTGAGGATGCGGCTGGGTGACTCCGCGTCCAGCTGCTGGAGGAACCAGCGCTTGTAGGCCGCCTTGTCGGTCACGAAGAGCTTCTTGCCGAGCCCGTTGATCTTGAAGCCCGGGGCCGAGTCGGTCCACCGGAACAGCAACCGGGGGAACCAGTGCGAGGGCTCCTTCTCCATGCTGAAGCAGGAGTCCGAGACGTACCAGGTGGGCCCGACCGCGGTCGGAACCTCGAGCCAGGTCTCGCCGATCTTCTGCCCGGGAACGTCGAGGAGGCGGCCCGCGGCCAGCCGCACATCCTCGAGCGGCGCATACTGCTTCACGGCCTTCTGCTTCTTCAGGAGCCGGGTCACCGCGGTCCTCGGCGCGTGAACCGTCGCCGCGGGGAACGCTGCTTGCCAAGACGGGAGCCCGAGGTGGTGGAAGCCGTTCGTCGCGACGATCGCTCCCACCCCGCCGAACCCTTCGAGCTCCTTGAAGGCCTCGTCCGTGAGCCCAGAGGCCGGGCTGGCCGCGACCAAGCGACCGTCAGCGAGGCGGGCCGTCATCATCCGGGCGAGAGAGTTCGGGGCGAAGACGTATTCGCGGGTGAGGACCCCTGCGGCCTCGTCGAGGACGGTCCAACCATGTGTCGTCGTGCCGCATTTCTTCGAGCTCCCGATCAGTTCGAGGTGACTGTTCCCAGGAGCCGGCGAGACGTTCCCACCCCGCTCGCGGGACGCCGATGGCTTACGCTGCAGTCTTCTCCAAGGCCCCTCTCACGGGAGGCGCAGCGAGTCGTCCGAGGCCGGGGTGACGTCCTCTGGCAGCCCGAGCACGATCCCGGTGACGGCGCCCCCTACGGCCACGGCGCCGATGATGGTCCAGAACCACCACTTCTTGTAGACCGGGTCGTCGTCGATGGGCTCCACCGCGACGGCCGCCGCGACCTCGAGCGTCACCGCGAGGTCGAAGGCCTTGCCCCCTTCGAGCTCGACGGTCTGAGTGAACGGCTTGTGGCCCGGCGCCTGGATCAGCAGCTCGTGCCGCCCCGCGGGGACGTCTTCATCGAAGGGCACCTCGCCGGCAGCCTTACCGTCGATCGCGACCGTGGCCCCCAGCGCGTTCGCCGTGATGCGCACGATGCCCGCGATGGCGATGAGATCCGCCTCGAACTCCGTCGTCTCCCCAGCGACGACAGTGATCTCCTCGACGACCTCGGTGTATCCGCGGCTGAACACACGCAGCGTGTGTGGGCCCGGCGTCATCTCCACCGGGCCGGCCAGGGGAGTCTTGCCGATCGGTTTGCCGTCGACCTCGACCGTTGCGCCTTGGACGAAGGTAAAGACAGCGATCTGGCCGTCCTTTGAGCGCTTCTGTCCCTTGGGGGGCTTAGCGAACGCAGGCATCGCCGTGAGCGGAAAGACCGCGAGCAGGAGCACCGCGACCAGCCGGTAGAAGGCATGAAGCCGACCGGGGCCGCGGGCACCGAAGTCACGAGGCGTGGAGCGAGGGAGCGTAACCATAAGCAGCAGCATAGGAGTTCCTGTCTCCACGCGTCAATGAACGCGCTGCTCTGCCGGTAATAGGGTGAGCTCCCCGGGGTAGTTGAGCGGCAGCACCCCCACTGGGCCGTCGACCCCCCGCCACAACACCGGGTCCCACCACAGCTCGATCGTGAGGGTTTCGACGGACCCGTCTGCGCGCACCGGCACCGACACCGCTCTCCGGGTGTCGTACGGCGGTGGCCCGAAGAAGAGGCCAGTCCAGCGATCGTGATAGCCGGCGGCATAACGCGCGCGGGCAGTCGACTTGGCAACCAGCTGCAGCCGCAGCGTGGTCGCTAGCGGCTCTCCGATCGCGGCGAGCTCCGCCATCGGCTCGAGCGTGGCCGAGCCGACGGGCCCAACCTCACGCGCCGTGGAGAGCGTGGCCTCCTGAACGACCGCGGACTCGCTGTCCGAGAGCAGAGTCCACGGAGCCGACAATGTGGCCGAGCGGGTCTCCGTCGGGCGACTAGCAGGCAGCTCGACCCACTCGACTTTGGCGGCGCCTACGTCCTGCAGCAGGACCTTCTCGCCTTCGCCGATGAGGCGGGGCTCGAACCGTCGAGGCGCCTCCGCGAAGTACGACAGCGCCGCGTCTCCGCGCCCGCCGCCGCGCCGCACGTACATGATCCCCGTGCCGCGCATGACATACCGCGCCCGAATGCCCCGGTTGAGAGCGAGCCACCGGCTCATGAGGAAACGCGCAGTGGGCTCGTCGTAGAAGCCGCTGAGGACGGTGACTGCGCTCCCGCGCGGCAGCGCCAAGACCGCCTCGAGCACCGGCGAGGTGGCCCGAGTGAGCCTGGCCCCCTCGAGGACCCTGTCCACGCCATTCCAGCTGGCCACCGCCACGCCCACAGCCAGAACCACAGGCCGCACGACGTCGCGCTCGCCCTCCGCCGACCGGGCCAACGCCAAGGGCAGGAGGGGCGCGAGCAGGGCCGTGCTGAGGTACAGGTAACGCGTATTCGAGAGCAGCTCGTCGGCGGTGATGCCGATCGCCAGCACCGGCGCCACCGCCAGCAGGGCCGCTGCCAGCAGCTCGGGGACGCGCGCGCGCCAAGCGGCGAGCCCGGCCAGCGCGCACCCCGCCCACGCCCAGCCGTCGCCCAGCCACTCCGCGAACGGGGCGATCGTGGCCATCCCGAGCCCCCTCGGCGCCGCCTGGAGCACCTCTCCGAAGGACGCACCAACGCTCCGCCCGGCGAGCCCGTCGCCCGGGCCGTAGCGCACCTGCACCCACCGGCCCACGAGCACCGCCACCGTCAGCAGCGTGGGAACGAGCAGCGAGCGAAGCCAGCCCCTCCCCGCTCCGAGGCGCCTCCAGAGGAGGAGCGCCACGGGGACCGCGAGCACCCCCGTCTCCTTTCCCAGCAAACCCACGGCGCACGCCAGCGCAGCCAGCACCGCGTGGCGCGGCGCGGCCAGTGTGGTCCCCAGGACCCCGAACGTGGCGACGAGGTCGTAGCCACCGCCGAGCCACTCCACCGGGTGCGCGAGCAAGGGGGCCACGGCGAACGACGCGCCGGCGGCCGTGGACGCTGCGGCGGTGCCCCCGAGCCGGGCTGCAAGCGTGCGCACGAGGGCCGCATTGACCGCATGGAGGAGCCAGTTGGGGACGTGCCACAGCCACGGGTCGAGCCCGAGCGCGGCGCGCCCACCGAAGGACCACACGACGAGGAGCCTTTGAAGGTTCTCCCAGGAGCCGAGGGTGCCTGAGAGGACGCGCTCACCCACCTCGAGGGCGTTCCAGCAGTCGTGTGTGTAGAACGCGACACCAAGTGACGGGGCATGTACGGCCAGAGCCAGCAGCGGCGCGGCGAGGCGGTGCGCGACGACCCACAGCCGCGCGCCGCGGTCCGCCGTGAGCAGGCTCACCCCGCCGCCGCCTCTCTGTAGACGGCCAGATGCTCCTCGGCGCAGCGGTCCCAGCTGAACTGCTGCGCGCGCTCGAGGCTCTTCGCCGACAGCTCCGCCCGGAGACCGGGCTCGGTGGCCAGTCGCTTCATCAGCGCGGGCAGCTCACTGCCCTGGAGCCCGGCGTGAAGCCCGGCGCCGCCGAGGACCTCGACGAGCGGCGGTATGTCGCTCGCGATCACCGGGGTGCCACACGCCAGCGCCTCGAGCGCAGGCATGCCAAAGCCCTCGAAGCGGGAGAACTGAACGAGACCCAGCGCGCCCTGGACCAGCGCGACGACCTCGTCGTCGTCCAGCCCCGAGAGCCAGGTGACCCGGTCGGAGATGCCCAGCTGCCGCGTGAGCCGGGCCAGCGTGGGCTCGCGTCCAAGCCCGAAGCGACCCGTCTGGTAGAGGCGCTGCAGGAGGACAAGGCGCACACCGGTGAGCTCGGCCGCCGCGAACGCCCTGAGGATGGCCTCATGGTTCTTGTAGGGAGCGTTCTGCCCCACCACGAGCAGGTAGGGCTCACTACCCACGCGCGGCTCGAGACGCCGGCGGACGCCGTCTACAGAGGCTGCCGGGCGGAAGCGCGCCTCGACGCCGTGATGGATGACGTGCAGACGGGGCCCCAGCTCGGGGTGCCGGCGCAGAATCGAGTCTGCCGTGGCGCGCGAGATCGCGATCAGCCGGCGCGACGCGGTGAGCGCGTGCTGGATACCCGTCCTGTAGAACGCGGCGAGGAACGGCGTGGCGGGCGTGACCCCCTCGCAGAGGGTCGGCTGCTCCACCCACATCAGGTCGTGCACGGTGGTCACGGCTCGCCGCGGCATCCCGAATCCCAGCAGGTTGAACGTGGCGTGAAAGACCGCGTCCTCCGGGACGTCAGCGAGGCGCCGCGGCCAGAACACCGTGGGGATGCTGTTGGCGCCGGCCGACACCACCGTCTTCGTCACGCCGGGGAGCTCGGGACCGGCGGCGGGCATCCAGGCCTCGAAGCGCAGGTCGGGGGCCCGCGCAGGCGCCCGGGTGAGCAGCGCGTGTACGTAGGCGCCGATGCCGCTCGGTCGCCCCTTGAGGTAGCGGGCGTCCACCACGACGAGAGCGCCCATCAGATCACGACGTCCTTCAGGGCCTGAAGCGCCGTCCGGAAGGCCGCAGCGGTGGGCCAACGCTCCGACGGGTTGCGGCGCAGCGCTCGATGGACCACCGCGCACAGCTGCGGGGGAAGCCACGGCGCCCGCTCCTGAAGCGGCTTCGGGTCATAGTCGAGGAGGGTCCGGATCGCGTCACCGTCGCCCACGCCTGCATACACGGTCTCGCCGGACAGCACGTGGTAGAGCGCCGCGCCGGCCGAGTAGATATCGCTGCGCGGCCCCACGTCTCGGAAGCGGGTGATCTGTTCGGGCGGCATGTAGTCGGGGGTCCCAAAGGCGATCTTGCCGCGCGTGATCGGTGCCAGCGCGACCTCCTCGTACTTCTTGGCCAGGCCGAAGTCGGTGAGCTTGCCCACCATGCGCCCGTTCTCGATCCCGATGAGGATGTTGGCCGGCTTCACGTCTCGGTGCACGAAGCCCTGTTGGTGGGCGTAGTCGAGGCCGGAGAGCAGCTCGCTCACGAGGTCGACTGCGCGGCGCGGCGAGAGCGTTCCCCCCGCCTGTCGTCGATACAGGTCGAGGTCTACCCCCTCGACGTACTCCATCACGAAGAAGAACTCGCCGCCGACGAAGCCCTCATCGATGAACCCGACGATGTTGGGGTGCGACAGAGCCCGCATGGACGCTGCCTCGCGAAGGAACCGCTGGACGTCGGTGTCCGAGACGTCCGCGTCAGGTCGCAGCACCTTCAGCGCGAACCGCCGGTGATCGCTGTCCCGATCGACCAGGTAGATCGCGCCCATGTTCCCTTCGCCAAGCGGCTCCACCACCGAATACCCGGGAAAGGCGACCTCGGTGGGCGCCGCAACTCCCGCGATCGCGATGCGGAACGCCGACTGACCGGCCTCGATGAGGTCACCGTCCGCCAGCAGCACCCGGCCGCGGATCGGACCGCCATTGAGCAACGTCCCGTTGGCCGAGCCCAGGTCCTCAGCGGTGAAGCCAGCGCCATCTCCCGCGATCCGGAAGTGATTGCGCGACAGGGCGCTGTCTTGGGCGATGCCGATGAGCTCCCCGTCGCCGGAGGGGGCGCGCCCCACCCGGAGCGCGCCGCCCGTCTCGATCGACGCCGCGCGCCCTGCCAGCGGGCCGTTCTGGATCTCGAGAACGAGTGACGCCACGGGCGCCCTTCTAACCCGACACCCTGGTGCTGTCGACCGTGGCGCTGCTCGCTCCGATCACTCGAGGCCGCCGTCGCTCAGCGCGAAGCAAGGCTCAGTGCTGGCTCAGTCGAGCGAGCGGTCCTTCGTCTCGGGCAGGAACAGGGTCCCGATGACAGCCGTGATGAGCGCGACGCCAATCGGGTACCAGAGCCCCGCATACGGATCCCCGGTGTGCGTGACGATCGCGAAGGCCACGAAAGGCAGGAAACCACCGAACCAACCGTTGCCGAGGTGGTACGGGAGCGACATCGACGTGTAGCGCACGTTGGTGGGAAACAGCTCCACGAGGAACGCGGCGATCGGCCCGTAGACGAGCGCGACGTACGCGAGCAGCAGGAGCAGCAGGCCGATCACGGTCACAACATCGATCGCAGCGGGATCCGCGGTGGTGGGATAGCCGGCGCTGTCGAGCGCGGACCGCAGCCCCTTCTCGTCGAAGGTTCGCAGCTCCTGCGCCCCGACCTTCAAGATCAACGGCACATCGGCCTCGCCCGGCGTATAGCCGATCCCGTTCTTGGACAAGAAGTCGCGCGCGAGGTCACAGGGCGAGGTGGGCTTTGCGAACAGACTGAACTGGCAGTCGTTGCCCGCTACGGCAACCGGCGCCCGCTCTGAGGCCTCGGCGAGGGCCGGGTTCGCTGCTCGTGCCAGGGCCTTGAACACCGGGATCGCCGTGGCGGCGCACAGAACCAGCCCCGCCATCATCACGGGCTTCCGCCCCACGCGGTCGGAGAGGCTACCGAACAGCACGAACAGGGGCGTGCCGAGGAGCAGCGCGGCGCCTATGAGGAGGTACGCCGTGGTGTAGTCGACCTTCAGCGTC
>SXOO01000274.1 GCA_005776725.1 Pseudomonadota bacterium
ACTCGATCTGCACGCTGGAGTTCGAGAACAACCGCGAGGTCTACGACTGGCTGCTCGACGCGCTGGATCTGGGACGGTCCACATACTACGGGGACGAGGCGCGACCGCATCAGTACGAGTTCGCGCGCCTGGCGCTCACCTACACCATGACGAGCAAGCGCAAGCTCTTGGAGCTGGTGGAGAAGGGGCTGGTCTCCGGCTGGGACGATCCGCGGATGCCCACGTTGGCGGGCCACCGGCGGCGCGGCTACACGCCGGAAGCGATCCGCGACTTCATCGAGCGGGTCGGGGTCTCTCGCAACCAGAGCGTCGTGGACGTGGGCCTCCTGGAGTGGTCGTTGCGTCAGGACCTCGAGGCGCGCTGCGAGCGCGTGCTCGGCGTGCTCGATCCCCTCGAGGTCGAGCTCATCTCGTTCCCCGATGGAGAGACCGTCATCCTCGACGCACCGCTGCGCCCCGAGGACGGAGCCACCACGCGGAAGGTCCCGCTCACCCGTCGGATCGTCATCGACCACGACGACTTCGCAGACGACCCACCGGCGGGTTGGCACCGCCTCTCCCCAGGCGGCGAGGTGCGGCTTCGCTGGGCCATGAACATCCGGTGCGACGAGGTCGTCCGGGACGCCTCCGGCCGCCCCACCCTCTTGCGCTGCAGCGAGACCGCCGGGCGGCCCAAGGGCACCATCCACTGGGTCTCGCGAGCGCACGCCGTGGAGCGCGAGGCCCGCCTTTATGAGCGTCTCTTCGCCGACGAAGAGCCGGGCGCTGGCGGGACCGACCCGCTGCTCAGCCTGAACCCGGACTCGCTCCGGACCGTCACTGCGCTTCTCGAGCCCTACGCCGCAGGGCTGGCGCGAGGGACGCGCTTCCAGCTCGAGCGCCTCGGCTACTTCTACGTCGACCCGATCGACGGCGCCCTGAACCGCACCGTCACACTGAAGGACGCGTGGGCCAAAGGCGAGGTTCACCACGACCGCGACGACAAGGCCGCCGCCAAGGCCGCCGAGAAGGCCCGCTCTGCGCTCCGCGGAGACGCAGCGCCGCTCACGTCGCTGCAGAGCGAGCTCGCAGCCGAGGTGCCCGGCCTCTCCGACGCGGACGTACGGTGGCTCGGGCAGTCCGCTGCCACGGCCATGTGGTTCCGCCAGGCGCACCGCGTCACGGGCACCGAGCCGCGGAAGACCGCCGCGTGGATGCAGGCCGGCGCCCAGGCCTGTGGGCTGGAGGCGCTGCTCGGCTCTGCGCCCGGGTCCTTCGCGGAGCTGGTGCGTCGCGTCGAAGGCGGCGAGCTCCCGCACTCTGCAGGGCGCGCGGTCCTCCACGACGCGCTCACGTCCGGCGCGCCGATCGGGGAGCTCATCGAGGCAGCCCGCGAAGCGGGCAGCCGGCTCGACGAGGTGGTTCAGACCGTCCTCGGCCGCAACGCCGACGCGGTGGCGCGGTATCGGGCCGGCAACCGGAACCTGCTCGGCTTCTTCGTGGGCCAGGCGATGCGCGAGCTCGGCGGGAAAGCCGACGCGGGTTCGCTGAAGTCCACGATCGAGAAGCAGCTCGAGGCGTGAAGGTCGCGCTGGCTCAGGTCAACACCACGGTAGGCGACGTGGCCGGTAACGCGGCCCGCGTCGAAGCCGCCGTGGCGCGAGCGCCGCACGCCGACCTCGTGGTCTTCCCCGAGCTCACCTTGCCGGGTTACCCGCCGCTCGACCTCCTCGACTCGCCGGGGCTCCTGGCCGCAACGGAGGCCGCCGAGCGCGCCCTCGTCGGCGCCCTCCGCAGCTTTGCCGGCACCGTGGTCTTCGGGTCCCTGCGCCCGGGCGGCGCGCGGCCGGCGGCGAACGTCGCGGTCGCTGCGCGAGCCGGCGAGGTGCTCGCCGTGGGCACGAAGAGCCTCCTGCCCACGTACGACGTCTTCGACGAGGACCGCTACTTCACCCCGGGCGCGCCGGCCTCGGTGCCCGTAGCCGGGCGACGGGTGGCGCTCACGATCTGTGAGGATCTCTGGACCGGCCCGGCGTCGCCCGAGCGGGGCCGACATGGGGGCCCGCTCGCCCTCGGGGGCCCGGACCTCGTGGTGAACCTATCGGCGAGCCCGTTCGAGCGCGGCAAGGCCGAGCGGCGGCGCCGGGTCATGGCCGAGGCCGCGAAGGCGCATGGGTGCCCGGTGGCCCATGTGAACCTGGTGGGCGGGAACGACGAGCTGATCTTCGACGGGGGCAGCCTCTGTGTACGCCCGGACGGTGCCCTTCTGGCGCACGCCTCCGCCTTCGTGGAGGAGGTGAGCACGTTCGAGCTCGACGGACGCGAGACCGCGCCGCCGGCTCACCGCGGCGACGGCGTGCTCGAGGCCCTCACGCTGGGCCTCGGCGACTACGTCCGGAAGGTCTGTGCGCGAGGCGTGGTGCTCGGACTCTCCGGGGGCATCGACTCGGCCGTCACGGCCGCGCTGGCCGTACGCGCGTTGGGCCGAGACAACGTGGTGGGCCTCGCCCTGCCCAGCGAGTTTTCGTCCACCCACAGCCTCGAGGACGCCTTCTCGCTCGCTGAGGCCCTCGGCATCCAGTGCCACGAGGTGTCGATCCAGGGGCCACTCGACGCGGCGCGGATCTGCCTCAGCGGCGTGCTGGGCGATCCGCCCTGGGGCCTCGCCGACGAGAACCTCCAGGCCCGCATTCGGGGGCAGGTGCTCATGGCGTACTCGAATCGGCATGGTCCGCTCGTGCTCTCCACGGGCAACAAGAGCGAGCTGGCCGTGGGATACTCCACGCTCTATGGCGACCTGTGCGGCGCGCTCCTGCCGATCGGAGACCTCTGGAAGACGGAGGTCTACGCGCTCGCGCGCCGGCTCAACACCGAGCACCACGGCGTGATCCCGGAGCGTAGCCTCACCAAGGCGCCGTCGGCCGAGCTGCGCCCGGACCAAGCCGATCAGGACTCGCTGCCGCCCTACCCTGCGCTCGACGCGGTGCTCCAAGCGCTGCTGGTGGAGCGCGCGCCCCTCGAGGTCGTGTGCGCCCGCGGGGTGCTCCCGCGCGAGGAGGTCATGCGCGTCGCCGCGATGGTTCGCTCATCCGAGTACAAGCGTCGCCAGGCCCCCATCGTGCTGCGCGTGAGCGGCAAGGCCTTTGGCGCCGGCCGCCGGATGCCGGTGGCCCGCGGGGGGATCGCATGACGCTTCGCCTCGTGCGCCGACGCTTGCCCATTTCGTGGACCGATCTGCTCGAGGCCTACCAGTGGTACGTGGCCTACGACGACTCCACCCACCCGTGCCTCGACGTCGACTCCGGCCGCGTCACCTGCCCCGCCGTCCAGGGCCTTCCAGACGCCGCGGCGTCCCAGGGGCGCCTGTCGCCGATGCCGCTCAAGGGCCCGCTGGACGCTTTCGAGCAACGACGACGCTTCGCCGAGTCGGTCTGCGAACGCGAGCTGCGCGAGGCGCTCCTCGCCACGCTCAGCGGCACCCGACCCTTCAAACGTTTCGACGAGGCGCTGCTCGACACGCCGGTAGAGGCTACGCGATGGCGGGAAGAAGAGCGGGTCGCGGACCTGCAAACGCTGGACTGCTGGCTCGGGACCCTGGGCATCGAGCCGGATCCGCCCCCCGACCTCACGCGGACCGTGCTCGCCTTCCCGAGGCGGCGGGACCTATGAGGCGTTCGGAGCGCAGGGGGGGCGCACGGTTCGACCGCGTCGGCCTCTCGCGGCTCATCGCCGTGCTCGTTGCCTGCGCGCCGATCGCCGCTGCGGAGGAGATCCCCTCGCTGGAGGTGGCCCTCCAGAAGGCCCTCGCGCGCAGCCCGCTCATGCGAGCGGCGGGGGCGAGCCTCGAGGCCTTCGAGGCGCAGTACCGCGAGGCGTGGTGGTCGTGGTGGCCCCGGATGGACCTCAAGGTCCTGGCGACGGTGATCCCCCCGCAGGCCGAAGACGCCGACAACACGCAGGTGGTCATCGATAGCACCGGGGCAAACACCGAGTATCGGGTGGTCACCGGGCCGGACATCACCGACTGGAACTTCTGGATGAAGGTGGATCTCACCGGGTACGTCCCGCTGTACACCTTCGGAAAGCTCAGCACGCTCAAAGAGATGGCCGAGCGCGGCGTGGACGTGGGCCACGAGGCGCGCCGCCTTGCCGAGTCGGAGCTCCGCTTCCAGGTGAGCCGCGCGTGGTTTGGGCTGGCGCTGGCTCAGGAGCTGGACCTCCTGATCGAGGACGGCGAAGACAAGCTGAAGAAGGCGCGCGAACGCCTGGAGAAGCTGGAGGAGGAAGACGACCCGGAGTTCGATCAGGCCGACCTCTTCCGACTGCGGATGTACGAGGCGCAGGTCCGCAAGATCGTGCTGACCAACAGGCACCTCAAGGGTGTGAGCCAGACCGGCTTACGGGTCGCGCTGGGGCTGCCCGAGGCGGAGCCGTTGATCGTCCCCGCGATCGGCCTCACCGCGCTCCCGGTCACGGTGGGGCCCATCGACTGTTACGTCGATAAGCTGGCGCGGCATCGGCCCGAGCTCCGCATGAAGCGCCACGAGGCGAGGGTGAAGGGCATCGAGGTGGACCGTAAGTGGGCAGACTTCTGGCCTGACTTCTTCCTCGCCGGGAGCTTCACGTACGCCTACTCCACGGTCGAGCAGCAAGACACGGCGTTCTCCAGCACGGTCTTCAACGCGCTGGGAGGCGGCGCGGCGTTGGGCATGAAGCTGGACCTGGACTATCCCGGCAAGGTCGCCAGATACCAGCGCGCGCAGGCCGACCACGAGCGCGTCAAAGCGGAGCTCGAGGTGGCGCTGGGCCTTATTCGGGTGGAGCTCGACGACGTGTGGCGCACCGCTACCGGGCAGGCTGAGCTGCTCGGGGTCCAGGAGCGGGCAATGAAAGCGGCGCGCTCCATGCTGGTCCTGCGTACCCAAGAGTACGAGAACGGCGTTGACGACAGCGCCCGGTTCAAGGACGTGCTCGACGCCGCCGTGGGCTACCTGTCACAGAAATCGGAATGGCTCTCCGCGACCTACGCGTTCAATGGTGCAGTGCTCCGCCTCTCTCGCCTCGTGGGCGAGGACGTAGTCACTGCGCGTTGCCCGCTCACTACCACCCCCGATTGAGGACCTCTCCCATGCGCTTCTTGCTCACTTCGTTGTTCGTCGTCGCGAGCGGACTCGCCTCCGCGGCCGAGCCCAAGGCCGTCGTGGAGGGCAAGGTGGCCGAGATCAAGGCCATCGTCGCTACCGACAAGACCGACGAGGGCGTGCGCTCCAAGGTTACGGCCGTCTTTGAGTCGTTCACCGACTTCGAGGAGTTCTCGCGCCAGACCCTCAAGACGGCGTGGGACAAGCTCACGCCGCCGCAGAAGGCGTTGTTCGTCGACAAGTACCGTCAGCTGCTCCACAAGAGCTACATCAAGCACTTCAAGGCGAACCGACCGCTCGAGGTGGTCTTCCGCACCGAGGTCGAGGTGGTGGGCGACAAGGCCCTGGTCCCCACGTCGGTCACGAGCGGGGACACGAAGGCTGACGTGGACTACAAGCTCACGAAGTCGGGCGAGACCTGGAAGGTCTACGACCTCGAGATCGACGCGGTGAGCCTCATGCGCAGCTACCGTAAGCAGTTCACCAAGATCTACGAGACCGACGGCTTCGACGCGCTGATCAAGAAGATCGAAGAGCGCATCGCCAAGGGCGACACCAAGATCAACTGAGCTGAACGGGACGAACCGTCCCCGCTGCCTCGATTAGGGGGCGGGGGCCGGAGCAGGAGCCTCGACCGGAGCAGGCACCGCGGCCGCGGGCGCGCCCGGGTCGGGCGCTGGTGCGCCGGGAGCAGCCGCACCGGGGTCGGCGGCGGGCGCCGGCACGAGCCCCGGGAGGCCGGGCACGGCTGGGGGGATCGCCTCAGGCACGGGGACGGGCGCGGGCGG
>SXOO01000275.1 GCA_005776725.1 Pseudomonadota bacterium
ACTTCGGCCCGTTCCGCCCCTACGCCGAGCTCAGGGGCGCCGCGGCCGTAACGCTCTCCGGGACTCGGGTCGCCGTAGTGAGCCAGGTGGCCAATACGCTGCGGGTGCTCGACGGCGCGGCGGAGCTCGCCCACCGGCAGGCCGGAGAAGGCGGCGTGCAGGGTTTGGCCGGCGCCTACACGTTGGCGCTTGGCGGGGCAGACCGCGCGGCGGTGCTGGTCGCGGGCCGGCTCGACGACGGGCTCGGGGTCTTTCGTCGCTCGGGGGCGTCGTTCACCGAGGCGCCCCGCTGGATCCCCGCGCCGCCCCTACCGTGCCCCGCCGGGAGCGCGTGTCCACCCAGGCGCCAGATGCTGCGGGTCAGCGCGGCGCACGCTGGCCCGGTGGTGTTCGCCAACGACTACGGCCCGCCCGGGGTCCACGCCTTCAGGGACGAGTCCGGAGGGCTCGTTCACCTGGCCTCGGCGGAGATCCCCACCTGCGCCCTTGGCAACCCAAAGCCCGTGCTCACCGACGTCATCGCGTCACCTGACGACCGCTTCATCTACGTCAGCGACTTTCAGCGGGAAGGCAGCACCTCGTGCGTGTGGCAGCTCTCTTGGGACGGTGAGTCGCGCTTAGGGGTCCCTGTTGCCCGCCGGGATCCCGAGCTTGCTGGCGTGGAGTCGATGCTGATCCCGAGAGACGGGCGCAGCATGCTCACCACTTCGTACGTGGCCAGCGGGCTCGCAGTCCTCCCCCGCGACGAAGCCACGGGCGCCCTGGGACCGCCCACGCTCTTCGCGGACGAGCGGTACTACGGCGTAGAGTTCATCGTGATGACGCGCGACGAGCGGACGCTGTACGTGACGAACCCGGTCCAGGGGACGCTGCTCACGATCGCCCGAGTGGACGGCGCCCTCAGCCTGCAGGGCGTGATCTCGACGGAGGGCGGCACACCGATGCTCGACGTCGCCGGGGTGGCGCTGAGCCCGTCCGAGGAGCTGCTCGCCGCCACGAACCGCGTCCGGGGCAGTCTCACCCTGTATCAGCGGGACACCGGCTCCGGCGCGCTCACCTGGCTCGCCAACGTCACCGCCCCTTCGCTCGCGTTCGCCAATGGGGTCGCGTTCTCCCCCGCGGGCGACGCAGTGTTCGTGGCTGCGGCGCACGCCTTCACCCTCACCGGCTGGTCCGTCCCATGCGTCTCGCGCTGAGGGCGGCGCTGGTGTTGCTCGCCCTCTCGTGCAGCGAGGGGGAGGAGGTGGCGGCGCTCCCGCCGGCCACGCCGCCGGCGGCTCTGCCGCCGCCTCAGGTGCTCAGCTGTACGCGCGCAGCCACCCGGCTCGCGGGCCTGTCCACCGAGGTTCGCGGCGTTGTGATCCGCGGCACGACCGCGTACGTCTCGGACGACTACGGCGGCTTCCGCATCTTCGACGTGTCGGGTCCGCCGGTGCTCCTCGGGTGGCTGCCCGAGGTGGTGGGCCTGGGTCGCGGCGTGAGCGTGGACGGCAACACCGTGTGGCTCGCCAGCGCAGACGCGGGTGTTCTGGCCATCGACGTCAGCGACCCTCGCGCGCCCCGGCTCGTGGGCGCAGTGGACCTCCCGGGCTATACCCGCCACGCCGTCGTGCGCGGCGCGCGGGCCTACGCGGCCGACGACTGGTCGGGCTTCGCCATGCTCGACGTCACCGACCGCACGCGACCTCTGGCCCTCGGCTCGCTGTCGGAGGTGAGACCCTGTTTCCGGGTGGCGCCAGGCTGGGGACCGACCGGGACGGTCTCGGAGAAGCACGTGTTCGTCGCCGGCGGGCCGAACGGCGTCCACGTCATGGACGTGAGCGGTGACATACCGGTGCTGACCACCACGCTAGACACGCCGGGCCACGCCTGGGACGTGCTCCTCGATGGCAACGTCTTGTACGTCGCGGACGACGTCGGCGGGGTGCGGGTGTACGACGCAGGCCGGGCTGAGGCTCCGCGGCTCGTGGCCGAGACGGACACGCCTGGACACGCGCGAAGCCTTGCTGCCGTGACCTTGGCAGACGGACGCCGGCGCCTCTTCGTGGCGGACGGGAGCGCGGGGCTGCCAACGCCCGACCCCCCGGATCCGGGCGGATACCCAGGCGAGGCCGACGGACGCGCCGGGCTCGTTCGGCTGGACATCACGAACCCCGCGGCGCCGACGATCGACGGGACGGCGGACACGGCGGGCTACGCGCTCACGCTCGAGGCCGACGCCTCCCAGGTGCTCGTAGCGGTGAACAGCGTCGGGCTCCTGGTCTTCGATCCGGAGAGCCTCCAGCACCAGGCCACCTTCGCGCAGAACCCCGGCTGGAGCCACGCCGTGGCGCCCACCGTTAACTGGGCGTTCCTCTCCACCCAGTCGAAGGACGGCTCGGCGTGGCTGCGAGCCGTTCATACGGCCGAGGTCGCGCGCCCCGTGGAGCGCGGCGCAGTGGCACTGCCGGCGCTCGCGACGGCGCTCGTCTTCGCCGAGCAGACCGCGACTGTGTGGGCCGCGGCGGGCTCGCTCATCGGGGTGGACGTCTCGCGCCCGGCGGCGCCGGTGATCCGGTCCCAGGTCGCGCTCGACGGGGCCAGGGATCTGGCGCTCGACGGTGACTCCCTGGTGGTGGCGCACGGAGCGGGGCTGTCGCGACGCGCGCTCGACGACCCAGCGGCGCTCTCCGCCTTCGGGCCGCCCCTCGGGCCCGCGGTGTCCGTGGCGGTCGACGGCGAGACCCTCGTGGCCACCACGGAGCGCCTCGTGCTCCTGGCCCCGGACGGCGCGGTTTTGGCAGAGCGCGCGGTCGACGGCGCCGTCGCCGTCGCCCTGGGCCAGCACGCCGTGGTCACCCGGGGGCGAAACGGCGCCCTGGTCTTCGCCCGCGACCTTTCGGGGACACCCGTGGAGATCACCACCGCGGGGGGCGCCCTCCACGGCGTGGCGCTCGTGGGGACGCACGCCTTCTTCGCTGCCTTCGACCCGTACAACTTCCAGACGGAGTCGGGGCTCCGCGTGCTGGACCTCGCCGAGACGCCTCCCAGGGAGCAGGTCTTCCTCCACCTCAATGGACCGCTCGAGCGCGTAGTGATCCACGCCACTGAGGCGTGGGTCGCCGCATCGACGATCGGGCTGCAGCGGATCTCGGTGGGCTGCGCCAATGCTCAGTAAGCGGCCTCGGCGCCTCGCCTCTCCATGGGGCGGCACCGCCAGCGACGTGCGAGCGAACCCCGCCGGAGCGCGTGCGTCGGGAGGCGCACTGCACGCCGTCCTGGTGGCCCTTCTCGTGGTCCTGGCCGTCGACGCGGGCGCGACGACCCTCCGCGTACTCACGCTCAACCTGCGCGCGAACCACGACAAGCCCGGGGAACGCGAGGCGGTGATCCGTCGTGAGCTCAAGAAGCTTGGCGCCGACCTCCTGTTCTTCCAGGAGGTCGCGGCGCCCGCGGCGCGCCAGGTGGAGCGCGTGTTGCCGAAGGGGTTCACGGTAGTCCACCGCCAGAATCCCGACACGGGCCGCGGCCTGGCGATCGCCTCGCGCCACCCGATCGAGAGCTCCGAGAGCCGCGTCCTCCCGGGAGGCCGTCCGGCGCTCCTGGCCGTGATCCGCGTGGGCAAGCGGCGCATCGCCGCGCTCAACGTGCACCTCCGCCCGCAGCTCGACGCCACCAGGGCGCGCGTCCGGGAGCTCGAGGCCGCTCGGGACTGGCTGGACTCCGCGGGCCCCCTCGGCATCCTCGCTGGCGACGTCAACTTCGGCGACGGCGCGCCGGAGAACGCCGCGCTCAAAGGGCTGGTCGACTCGTTCCGCGCACGGCAGCGGCGCGCGGCCGGCTTTACCTGGGATACGCGGCGCAACCCCCTGGCGCAGTCGAACGGCTACGCCACCGAGAAGAGCCGGCGTTTGGACCGGATCCTGCTCCGAGGCCCCCTCCGCCCCCTCCGCTCCAGCATCGTGCTCGCCCGCCCGTTCCGAGCCGCCGATGGGCAACGGTGGTGCCCGAGCGACCACTACGCCGTACTCAGCAGCATCAAGGTGCCGCGCCGGTAGCGGGCCAATACGGCGAGCCGGTGTGAGCGGGAGTGGCTGGCTGCGTTCTCGAAACGGCGGCCCGAGTGTCTCGCTCGACGACAGCCCTGGGGCCACCCCTCGCCCAGTCTACTTTGACATTCATTCTCAATAAGCTACGTTCCCGGCCCTCTCCCGCGCGAAGGAGCCCATGCACCTCACTCAACTCGCCCTCGAGGCTCCCTCCCGAGTTCAACGGGTTACGGGAGACGACTCGCTGGCCGAGCGCCTCATGGAGATGGGGCTCGTCCCCGGGGCCGAGGTGCGCCTGTTGAGGACAAGCCGCCTCGGTTCACCGATCGAGGTCGAGGTGCAGGGTTATCGGCTCTGCCTCCGGGCCAGCGACGCCCGGCGGATCGAGGTCGGGTGACCGTTCCGCTCCGGGTCGCGTTGGCTGGCAACCCCAACGCGGGCAAGACAGCGCTGTTCAACGCGCTGACGGGCGCCAGCGCCCGCGTGGCCAACTACCCAGGGACCACCGTAGAGCGGCGCGAGGCCACGGTGCTCGTGCCGTCCGGCGAGGCCGTCAGCGTCTTGGACGTGCCTGGCACCTACAGCCTCGTAGCGCGCTCGCGTGACGAGGAGATCGCCCACGACGCGCTCACCGGGCGTCTCGGCGGCGAGCGCGCAGACGTCATCGTCTCCGTGGTGGACGTCACCCGCCTCTCGCGCAGCCTCTACCTCACCCTCCAGCTCCTCGAGCTCGGTCGGCCCGTGGTCGTGGCGCTCAACCTCATGGACGAGGCGGAGCGACGCGGTCTCCGGGTAGACGTTGCGCTCCTGGCAAAGCGGCTGGGCGCTCCCGTGGTGCCGATCGTGGCCACCGAGGGCCGCGGGCTCGACGCCTTGCTCGCGGCCGTACGCGGCGCGGCGGGAACGGAGTCGCGAAGCCCCCAGAAAACCCTCGCCGCTGAAGACCTCGCCGCCGTCGAGACGGCCCGCGCGGCCCTTGGCTCCCCCGCGGCGCCGGCTGTGGAGGGCGAAGCGCTCTTCTACCTCACGAGCGGCGCCGGGCTGCGCGCCCGACTCGAGCCCAGCGCCCGCGCCGCGCTCGAGCCCCTTGGGGGGCCAGCGTTCTCTCAGCGGCTGATTGCCGCCCGCTACGCGCTGATCGGGCAGCTGATCGACGGCGTCAGCACAGCCACCGCGCCGCCCGGCCCAGACCGCTCGCGTCGCATCGACCGCGTACTCACCCACCCGGTGGGCGGTCTGGTGCTCTTCGGCGGCGCGATGCTCGTGCTCTTCCAGGCGATCTACGCGTGGTCCGGGCCGCTCATCGAGGGCGTCGAGGCGGGCGTGGGCGCCGTGGGCGAGTGGCTCGCTGCACGCCTGCCGGACGGCGCCGTCAAGTCGCTCGTGGTGGACGGTCTCCTCGCTGGCGTGGGCAACGTGCTCGTCTTCGTGCCCCAGCTGGTCATGTTGTTCGTGGGGATCGCCGCGCTCGAGGACTCGGGCTACATGGCTCGCGCGGCCTTCCTGCTCGACCGCGTCATGGGGAGCGTTGGACTGCACGGCCGTGCCTTCTTGCCCCTGCTCACCTCGTTCGCCTGCGCCATCCCGGGCGTGGCCGCGGCGCGGACGATCGAAGGCCGCGACCGCCTCGTCACCATGCTGATCGCGCCCTTCATGAGCTGCAGCGCTCGTCTGCCGGTTTACACGATGGTGGTCTCAGCCGTGTTCGCCGACGCCGCCCCGGTGCTCGGCCTCTCCTTCGGCGGACTCGTGATCACCGGGATGTATCTCCTCGGGATCGTGGGAGCTTTGTTCACCGCGTGGCTGCTGAAGCGCACGGCCTTGAAGGGCGGCGCGCCGTCCTTCGTTCTCGAGCTCCCGGACTACCGCCTGCCACGGCTGCGATCGGTGGGGCTCCACGTCCTCCGGCAGACGCGGGCCTTCGTGGTCCAGACGGGCGCAGTCATCGTGCTGCTCTCGGTGATCCTGTGGGCCGCCATGACGTACCCGGCCACTGCCCTGCCTCCAGAGGAGCGCGCCGCCGTCGAGGCCCGGGCGGGAGACGACGCCGAGGGCGCCGTGGAGCGCGCCCAAGCGCAGCATCGGCTCGCGCACAGCGTGGCCGGGAGGATCGGCCACGCCATCGAGCCGCTCATCGAGCCGCTCGGCTTCGACTGGCGCATCGGGATCGGCCTGGTCGGGTCCTTCGCGGCCCGCGAGGTGCTGGTGAGCACGCTCGGCCAGGTGTACGGCGTGGGCAGCGATGTGGATGAGGGTTCGGTGGTCCTTCGCGAGGCGCTCCGCGCCGCAAAGACCAGTGACGGGAGCGCGCAGGCTTTCACCCCGGCGATCGGGCTCTCGCTGATGGCGTTCTTCTCGCTGGCGATGCAGTGCCTCTCCACCGTGGCCGCCCTTCGCCGCGAGAGCGGGGGATGGCCCTGGGCCCTCGCGTCGATCGTCTGGATGAACGGCCTCGCGTGGCTCGCGGCGTTCGCCACCTACCGGGCGGCGCTCTGGGCAGGTCTTTGATGTGGCAAGAGCTCGTGGTGCTCGCGGTGGTGGCCAGCGCGGTGGCGCTGCTGGTTCGGCGCTCGCGGCGGAAGGCACGGGGCTGCGGTCAGTGCGCCTCCCATGGCGGCGCTGCGGGATCGAAAGGTAGCGCTCCCTAGCGGCTCAGGCGCAGCCGCCGCACAGCCCGTAGAGCTCCATGCGGTGGTCCGTGAGCCGGTAGCCGAAGCGGGCGGCGATCTCTTCCTGAAGCCGCTCCACGGCCTCGTCGTGAAACTCCACGATCTTTCGGCAGCGCGTGCACACGAGGTGGTCGTGGTGGTCGTCGTGAGACGCCTCGAAACGAGAACCGCCAGTGCCAAAGTCGTGAGACTCCGCCAGGCCGGCCTCCTGCAACAGCTTGACGGTGCGGTACAAGGTGGCGTAGCCGATCGCTCCGTCCCGCGCCTTGACCGCAGCGTACAGCTCGTCGATGCCAAGGTGCCCGGGCGTGGACAACAACACCTCGGCGATGACCTCGCGCTGCCGGGTCATGCGGAGACCGTGCGTTGTGACGTAGCGGCGCAAGACGTCGAGGCGCTCGGCCATCGAGAGGGGGTCGGACATGGGCGACAGAGTAGCAATAGGGCGAACTGCCCGAAAGGCCTTGGCCGTTACCGCGGCGATTGGTTGCTCGCCCGCGTCCGTCCGGACCCAGGGCCCAGAGGCCACGGCGGCGGAGTATCTCGAGGCGGTGCGCCGCGGTGACGCGAATGCAGCCCGCGACCGCGTCCACCCCGAGGCGGTGGAGCGCTTCAGCTGGCCCGCCACAGCGCCCGCGAGCGGCCCCACCACTCCGCCCGTCCGCGTGGTCACTCAGGGAGCGCTCGAGTTCATCTGCACTAGCCGGGCGCCCGAGAGCTGCCGCCTGCGGACCAGCCTCCCGCGCTTCGACGGGCGGGACTCGCCTGACGCCGCGTTGGCGCTCCTCGAGCGCGCGCTGAAGCGGCGGGACCGGGAGCACCTGCGCCTCCTAGCCCCCGCTGGAGTGAGGGCCCGGCTCACCGACGAGAGCTTCGACCGCCGGGAGGAGGCGGGATGGCAGGTGGCGGAGGAGGCGGTGGCCGCGCTCAAGAGCGACGGCCGCTGGGTCCCCGAGGGCGACCGCTACACGCGGCGAGTGTCTCTAGGCCACGAGGCATCCTTCGCGCTCGAGCCCGAAGGATGGGTGCTGGTAGACCTCCGGTGACCCCTCGCCAGGGGTGCCCGCCGCCCGCGAAAACCGCTATAGTCGACGCATGGCTCGGCCAGAGACACCCGAAGGATTGATCCTCGACGAGCTGGTTCGCGTGATCGTGGGCGGCATCGTAGACGTCCCGGATCGAATCCAGACCGTGGTCATCGAGAGCGGAAACACAGTGATCATCGAGCTCTCGGTGGCGAAGGAAGACCTCGGCAAGGTCATCGGGAGGGAGGGCAGCATGGCCAACGCTCTGCGGGCGCTCCTCAGCAACGCCGCCACCAAGCTGCACCGCCGCTCGCTCCTCCAGATCGTGGAGTAGTCCCAGAGTGAGACGTGTGGTCCCAAACTGGGACACTCCGTCCCGCTCAAGTCACTGATCTCACACAAACTCGGGCCGGCACGACACGTGCCCCCTGGGAGTCCCGTCGCCGCGCCACCAGGCGCGATGCGCGAAACGGGGGCGTCCCACCACGCGATGCGGTGCCCCCCTGCACTCCGAGGGAGGTGTCTCGTGCCGCTGCGTCTCGTCCTCGTCTTCAGCGTCTTCGTGCTCAACGGGCTCGGCTTCACAGCCATCACCTCATCGGTCGGCGGCTGCAGCCGGCTCGAGCCCATGCCCCCACTCCCACAAGGCGACACGCCGGCAGCGCGTACGAAGCCGGCGACCTCCGCGCCCCCGAAGCCCGCGGCGAGGCAGGCTTCGAGTGCTTCGACTCCGAGCCCGCCGGCCCTCCCTCCGGCGGCGCCGCCCGGCGACCTCGCGCAGCCCGCGGGCGCCCCCTGCGGCGCGGTGATTCTGCTCAGCGAGTTCATGCCCGATCCGAAGCGCGTGCCCGACCACGCCGGAGAGTTCCTGGAGCTGTACAACCCCGGCGCGGAGGCGGTCTCGCTGAACGGCTATCGCCTGACGGACGGACACCGCGACAACCACCTCATCCCGCTCACACCGCCGGTCGTCGTTCCACCGGGAGGGACGCTGGTCCTCGCCGGAGAAGGTGATCCCAAGACCAACGGCGGCTCCCCGGTCGGGTACGTCTACGACCACTTCCATCTCTCGAATCAGACAGACCGCATCCGCTTCGAGGACCCCTGTGGCGTGGCCGTCATCGATGTCGCATACCCCTCGGACCCAGGGATGGTGGCCCCGAAGGGCGGCGCGTCGCTCACGCGCGACCCCCGGTCGAACCGCTGGCGGCGGTCACGAGAGCGAATGCCATCGGGAGATTACGGCTCGCCGGGCATCTACGCGGGCGTCCCCACGCCGAAGTAACCCGGCGCGTGGGGCAGCCCCGTCTAGCGCCGAATCTCGAGCGGAACGGTGAGGGTGGGCGCCACGCCGCCGAAGGGCTCCACGGTGACCCGCTCGAGCGCCGAGCGGACGCAGCCCGTGAAGGCGGCCGAATCCCCGCCGTTCTTGCCGAAGCGGATGTTCGTCGGCTTGCCGGAGTTGGCCAGCGTGAAGCGCACGGTAGTGCCGGGGAAGCCGTTGGAACGCTCGGCTTCGGCCTGGGCGCAGGACACCAGCTTGTCGCGAGCGCGGCTCGAGACCAGGGAGAGCTCGCCCGGCGGGAGCTCGCGTCCCTCGGGCTCATCCTTCGAGAAGTCGAGCTCGACGGCTTCGCCAGACTCCGGCGCGAGGTCGTCGGCCCCAACGGGTCGACCTGCAGCGCCAACGGCGGCGGTGCTGGGCTTCTTACGGGCCTTTGGGGCTGCGTCAGCGGCGGCCTTCTCGGCGGCTTCGCGCTGCGCGACCGACTCGTTGGTCCACTGGATCGTCCCCTTCGTGTCGATGTAGCCGTGCTCGGTGAGCGCCGGGAGCTCCAACGGGCGAATGAGGTCCGTGGAGATCCCGGAGGGAGCAGCCGGGACGACCCCGTAGCGCTGCCACGCCCAGTACCCCGTCCCGCCCGCGGCACCCATGACTACCAGCACCACCAGCACCACCGGCGCGCGACGCGCCGACTTCTCGCGCGCGAGCTGCTTGTCGAAGACCCGCTCCTTGTCCGCGTTGGCGAGCGCCGCGTCGGCGCGCTGGAGCAGGTCGCGGAACTCGAGGAGCTGGTCCAGCGGGCGAAAGTCCTGCTGGGTGAGGTTGCGTACGAGCGTTGTGCGGCTGATCGTCCGCTCGACCAGAAGGCGCTCGAGCTCGTGTGGGCGGAACGGACCGACGTCGCGCCCGTCCTTCTTGTAGAGCCAGCGGCTCTTGTGGAAGTTCGGATCGCTCATGTGCCACCGCCTCCCGCCACGGGGGCCGACTCGAATAGCTGGACCCGCCAACCCCCGCCTTCGCGCCGCAGGGTCACCTTGGCGGGCACGGGAGAGCCCTGAGCCTGCTCTCCGGAGACGCGGAGGACCGCCGTTTCGCCGTCCTGGCTCTCGAGCTCCACGCGCGGTACGGCTGCTTCGGTCATGCGCGCCAGCAGCAGGACCTGCCCGGGCGTGGGCGCCTTGGCCCCCTCGGGCAGCGCTGCCTTCGCCGCTTCGGCGAGCCCCTCGAGGTGCGTCCGGCTCTCCTCGGTGAGCATCGCGAGCACGGGCGCCACGCCGGCGCCACCGCGAGCGGCGAGCGCCGCGCGCTCGTGGAAGCGCACGTACGCCTCGACCGGGGTGTCTTCGCGCGGCGAACACGCCGCGAGGTGTAGGCCCGAGAGGGCGACGACGACAACTGACGAGGGGCGAGGCATGGGAGGTGGAATCTACCGAGGCTTCGCGGCGCTGTCACCGGTTCGCGACCGATGGAGTGCGGCCCGGATTCCCGGGTGGCCGGGCTCGAGGGCCGCGGCGTGCTCGAGGGGCTGCCTCGCCTCGAGCGTTCTTCCCAGCTCCAGGAGCGCCACGCCGTGCCGATGCGACCACTCCGCCTCCTCCCGGACGTTCCGCGCCATGAGCCCGCAGACGCGCTCCGCGGCGAGCCACTGCCCCCGGGAGCACTCGATCCGACACAACAACCCGGCGGCCGCCCGCGACGCGCGGAGGCCAAGCGACTCGTTGGCGTAAGCGTGGGCCTGCTCGATGTCTCCCCGCCCGAGGGCGAGCTGGGCCAGGAGCTGCAACGAGTCTGGGTCTCCACCCGCGAGGCGATTGGCGACCAGGGCGTGGATCTCGGCCTCGTCCGCCCTACCCCGCTGATGGAGCGCATCGGCGAGGTTGTGCCGGGCCCGCACGCTCTCCGGATACGCCTCCACGGTGGCCCGAAAGAGCGTCTCGCCGTCACGAAAGACCTGCGTGTGCGCCACGGCCCGGGTCCCGAGCCCGGCCACGAGGCCCAACATCGCCAGGCCGACCAGGCGCCGCCCGCCGCGCACCTCGGCCAGGGCGTAGGCGCGCGACGCAAGCGCAGCGAAGGTCACGGCCACGAACACGCTCGGCAGATACAGGAGCCGCTCGCCCAGGATCGCCGTGCTCGGCACGAGCAGGCTCGACACCGGCAGCCAGGTGAGCCCGAACAGCAGCAACGCGGCCGTGATCCCCGCCTCGCGTCGCCAGGCCGCCGCCACCGCGATCAAGACGCCCACGTAGCCAGCAAGCCCGAGGAGCGCCGCCAACTCGCCCCCCGCGCTCCACGTGGGGATCACGGCGAGGCCGTAGTCGGCCCCGAGGCGGACGGGGGCCACCAGGAGACGCAGCGCGTGCGCGAACACGGCGAAGGTGCTCATGACCCGGTCCACCCCGGACAGGGCCACGAGGGGGTTGTCGAGGGCCGGAATGTCGCCTCCGAAGACCGCGGGGAGGATCGCCCTGCGGGTGGCCCACCAGGCCGCAAAGACGGCGACGACCCACACGAGGACCCAGAGCGGCGGCGCGGCGGGCGCGTGGACCCGGGCGGGCTCGCGCCGGTGCCGTAGCTCTTGCACGGCGAACACGACCACCAAGGCCGCGGGCAGCGTGATCGTGTGCTCCTTCGCCAGGAGGCCCAAGGGCCACGCGACCGCGAAGCACCACCAGCCCCAGCCGTCGCGTTGAAAGAGGCCGCGCAGGGCGCCCAGGAGGCCCGCGAGCCACGCGATGGCAGCGAGGAGCTCGGCCCGGTTCACGGCCCCTTGGACCGCCTCGACGTGGACCGGCATGACCGCGAAGAACGTGGCGGAGAAGGCGGCGAGGCGCCAGTGATGCGCGCGCTCGCCGGAGCCACCGTGCAGGCGCCCGAGCGCCACCGCCAAGAGGCCCACGAGCACGCAGACAATCCCATGGAGCAGCGCGTTCACGAGCCGGAAAGCGCCCGGGGTGGGGGAGATCTCCCAGTTGGCGCGGAACGACAGCGTGGTGAGCGGGCGCCACGTGGTGACGTGCTCATACCCCAGCCGGCCGCCCCAGAAGTTGGTGGTGAACACGTCGCCGAGCGGCGCGCGGCCGTCGACGAGCGGGTTGGTAGCGATGGCAGGCACGTCGTCGAAGACGAAGTCGCCACCTAGCCCAGGGAGCTGGAGCGCTACGGCGAGCGCGCCCGCCAGGATCACCGCGATGCCGCGGTCGCTGAGCCCGGCGACCAGCGCCTCTCGCCCGCTGGATCGACGCGCCCACATGCCGTCGCGGCTCAGCGAGTCCGGCGAGCCTTCGCGTTGGCGATGACCCGTCGGAGCTCCGCTGACGTCTCGCGCCGCTCCGCCTCGTCCAGCAAGGCTGCCGCGCGCGTGCCCGGCACCCAAGCGAGGCCCCGGATCACCGCGTCGCGTTCGCCGGGTTCGCTCGAGCGCAACCAGCGCAGAGCCCCGTCCAACACGGCGGGCTCCGTCGCGCCGAAGGCACGGACGGCCGTGTAAGCCGCCGCCCACCGAACCCGCGGCGCTTTGCTCGCATCGGCCACCGCCAGCAGCGCGACCCCTGCGTCACGCGCGGGAACCACGGAGACGAGCGTGGCCGCCCGCTCCCGGTAGTAGAGCGGCTGCGCTTCGTCGGCGGCCACGGCCAGGAGCGCAGCGGTCGGCTTGGCCACGGCGGCCTGCAGCGCCTCCGCCGAAGGGACCTGGTCGATGGACGCCAAGAGCTCGAGGAGCCGGGGCTCGTGCGCCGAGGCGCCGGAGGCCGCGAAGAGCACCAGCGTGAACACGGTGAGTCGGTTCATTCGTGGATTTCCTTTCACGGCGCCACCGGCCGGACCCAGGGGTTGGAGCGGATGACGAGGCCCTGGCCCGCGCTGAGACCGTTGCCGGTGCCCGAGTAGAACATGAGGTTACCCTGGTCGTTCTCGTCGGTGTCCTTGATCGGGTCGTGGAGGCCCGCGAAGGGGATCTCGGATGAGTGGAACAGCCCCAGGTAGTGTCCGGTCTCGTGGGCCATGACGAGGCCGATGTTGTTGGGAACGCCCGGCTGCTCGGACGTGGACACGAAGACCGCTGAGCGGGCGCTGCCCTGTTGGCCTGCAGGCCCGGGGATCCCGCCAGCGATCCCGAGGATGACACCGAAGCCGCCCATCGGGTTGGACGAGTCGACGATGGTCTCCACGAAGACCACGTTCACGCCGGGCGGGGCCTCCGCCGTGAGCTTGGCGCTCACCTCGAAGTCGCTGTTCTTCCCGGACACCGACTCGAGCTTCTTCAACCCGCCCCCGAGGTCTTTGTAGCGCACCTCGCCGAGGCCGACGCCGATCTTGGCGTAGGCGTTCTCGAACTCCGCCAGCGCGTCCTGCATCCGGGAGTCCGTGGGGGCCGACGCGGCGGTGAGCCCATTGGCGCCCGTGAAGAAGAGGTTCAGGTCGACGTCGCTGGACTTCGGGTGGCCGAACGGGGACCGCACGATCACCAGGGTGACTTGGACGCTCCGGGCCTTCGGCGTGACCGTAGGCGCCCCACCGAAGGAGCCGGCGCTCTGTTCGAACGTGAAGAACGAGGCCGTGTGGCGACCGGGCGTGAGCACGACGTCGGGCGAATTCGGCACCAGCACGCCCTGCGCGGCTTCGGCCGAGGCCACTCGAACACGGCACCCGAGGCACATCTGCGGTCCCTGGAAGCCGCTGAACCAGCCCGGGGCAACGAGGGGCTTGTCGGCGTCCGGGCCCACGAGCGAGCCGATCGTGATGAAGATCCCCGAGTCGGTGACGCCGGTGAGGTGAAACGAGATCGCGTCGTCGGGGATCTCGAACTCGACGGTGGGCGTGACGCCCTTCGCGTCCGACTCCAGCGTCCCGAGGTCCACGATGTCGGTGCGCGGCTCTGCGATAGGCCCGTCCGTGGCGTCGCTGCCGTCGGAGGCGTCGCCGCTATCCGAGGCGTCGGTGCCATCGCCCGAGTCCGCGGACCCGTCCACGCTGCTCCCGTCAACCGCGTCGACCGCGTCGCCCCCGTCGAGCCCGTCGGGGCTGGCGTCTCCGCCCGAGCCTTTGCCCGGCAGCACCGTCGTTTCGCCCGTGGCGTCGGCGGCCTTCTGCGAGCCCTCGCTGCTTTCGCTACACGCGACGGCGAGCAGGGACAGGAGAGATAACGACCAGGTCACGCGCATGGGGCCTCCGAGGGGGACGGTGGAGGATACTGATTCCCGGCGGGGGCGAAAGCGTGAGCTTGTCTGTGAGGCGCCCTCAGCCCTCGATGACGCGCGCCACGAGGTCGTAGTCGCCAGCCTGGACCACCTCGCAGCGCACGATGGAGCCGCGCTCGGCGGTGCCTTCGTTGATGTAGGTCACGCCATCGACCTCGGGCGCCTGCCCGGTGTAGCGCCCTTGGAGCAGCAGCTCCGTCTCCTCGCTGACGCCCTCGACCAGCACGTCGATCGGCTTCCCCACGAGCTCGGCGAGCTTGTCGGCGCTGATCTCCTGCTGCATGGCCATGAGCCGGTTGCGGCGCTCTTCCTTGACCTCGGCCGGCACGTCGTCCTCGTACCGGGCGGCGCGCGTGCCCTCCTCTTGCGAGTAGGTGAAGACGCCCACGCGGTCGAAGCGTTGCTCGGCCACGAACTCGCTGAGCCGCTCGAACTGCGACTCGGTCTCGCCCGGGAAGCCCACGATGAAGGTGGTCCGCACCACGAGATCCGGGACGGCACTGCGCAGCCGACCCAGGAGGTCTGAAGTGATGGAGCGGTTGGTGCGGCGCTGCATGCTCATGAGCACCGCGTCGTCGATGTGCTGGAGCGGCATGTCGATGTAGGGCAGCACCTTTCGCTCGGTGCCGATCACCTCCACCAGCTTATCCGTGACGTTGTGCGGGTAGCAGTAGAGGAGGCGGATCCACTCGATGCCGTCCACCCGGCAGAGCTCCGGCAGCAGCTGGTGGAGCTCCGTCCCATCCTTGAGGTCCGACCCGTAGTGGGTGAGGTCCTGAGCGATGAGGTTCAGCTCCTTGACCCCGGCGTTGGCCAGCGTACGCGCCTCGGCCACGAGATCTTGCACCGGTCGGCTGCGCTGCTTTCCGCGGAGCTTCGGGATGATGCAGAACGTGCACTGCTGGCTGCAGCCCTCGGCGATCTTGAGGTACGCCGTGTGGCCGGGCGTGGTGACGAGGCGCGGCGTGGCCTGCGTGTGCACGTAGTACGGCCGGCCGATCGCAACGGTGGGCTTGTCGCCCCGTTCGGCCTCGAGGAGCTCCGCGATCCGGTGGTACTCGCCGGTGCCGATGATGAGGTCGACCCCCGGGATCTCCTCTTGGATCGCGTCCGAGTAACGCTGCGCGAAGCAGCCCGCCACTACCACCTTCTGGTCGCCGCCGAGGCGGTCCTTGGCCTCGACCAGCTCCCAGATCGCGTCGATCGACTCGACCTTCGAGGCCTCGATGAACGAGCAGGTGTTGACCACCAGGACGTCGGCCTGGTCGGGGTGCTCGACGAGCACGTAGCCCTTCTCGGAGAGGCTGCCGAGCATGACCTCCGAGTCGACGCGGTTCTTGGGGCAGCCGAGAGTCTGAAAGAACAACGCAGGCATCAGTTCGAGGCTCCCTTTGAGAGGTCGCGGACAGTGGCATCCTTCGGCGGGGTGAACTCGTACACCTTCGGGTCCACTTCCTTGAAGTCGACCTCGATGAACTCGATGACGCTCTTGTTGTCGTAGGGATCGATGAGCTCGGTCTTGCGGATCTCGCCGGTCTTGCCGTCCACCACCAGGGTGAGGCTCTTGAAGTCGCGTGCGGCGCTCTTGGGGGTGAGCGTGAGGGCCACGGCCCCGGGGACGTCGGTGGCGGCGCTCGCGAGCGCGAAGTCCTGCGCCAGGTCGCCCTGGCCGAACAAGTAGCGCGACTGGTGGTACAGCTCCGAGCTCTTCACCTCGAGCCGCGTGACCAGCTGGTCCTCCACCTGGTAGCTCCAGAGGACGTTGCCGTCGCTCACGTAGAAGACCTGCTCCGGCGCCTTGTACTCCCACCGCATCTTGCCGGGGCGGGAGAAGAAGACGTTGCCCGACTTCTCCAGGATGCGGCGGCGGCCGGGCTTCTGCACCTTCTGGACGAAGCGGGCGCGGATGGTCGGGCGCTCCTTGTAGAACGCCTCGATGCGCTTCGCGACCACGGCTGGCTCGTCCGCCAAGGCGAACCCAGACACGAGGAGCGCCAGGGAGAGGGTGAGTGTTGAGGAGCGTGCGTTCATGGGGCCTTTCGGAGGGCCGGGAGAATGCCGGCGGCAGCAGGGGGCGTCAATGACGACGGCTCGTTGGGGCGAAGCTCGCCGCCGTCTCGGGCGCGCGGGGAGCGACTCAGGTGTGGGACCCCGCGCGGGACCCCGTGCGTGGCCAACGCGCGCGGGCCGACCGGAAGTTCCCGCCGGGCGGAGAAGTCCGTCGGATGGTCGTCGTGTAAGTCCGCTTTCCTCGCTCGCCGAAGGTGCAAAGCGTCCTTACATCAGGGACGCTCAGACACAGCCGCAGTGAGCGCTTTGACCCTGGCCTGGTCCTTGCCAAGAGAGCACCTGAGCCGCGCCCCCAACCCCGCGGCAGGGAGAAACGCATGACCCCTCGCATCCTCCTCCCAGCTCTCGCCGCCGCATCAATCGCCGCGCCCGCGGCGGCCAAGGGCAACATCGTCTCCGTGGGCCAGACCATCACCGGCCTGCACCTCCCATGGACCACCTTCCGCGCGGGCGAGCGCGTGGTCGTGCGCGCCGACGTCGATATCCCGGGTGTGTGCGCCGCCCTCGGAGACCCGTCGGGCGTCATGGTCATGGAGACCAGCGGCGCGTTCGTCCAGAGCTGCGCCAGCAGCTCCTCGGACTGCGCCGCAGCGCTGCAGGACGCCTTCTGGGCGGACGGGACGGAGGTGCGCTTCGTTCACGACGGGTCCGGTGCGTCTTTCGGGGTGCGCCTCTTCTCGTGCGGCACCGCGCTCTGCGGCGAAGGCGTCGTGCCGCCGTTCGCGCCTTCGGGCACCTGGTCCACCGTGGAGATCCCGTGGCGAGGCGACGGCCCGTTCAGCCTGGACGCGCTCGCGGGTGTGCCGTCTCTCGTGGTGGAAAACCCCAGCGAGGATCTCCTCGCGCCGGAGCTCGTGAGCCTCGCTCTCCCCGGCGGTGTCGTCGCCTCGGCGGCGCCCGGGATCGTGGCGGTGGTGAACGACGACGTCTCTGGAGTGGCCGAGCTGCGGGTCCGCCTCAATCCGCTGAACGACGGCAAGCCCTCGGACGGTCAGGTCCTCGACGCGATCTTACGTTGCACGCCAGGCGTCGCGGCCGGCAGCGCGGTCTGCACGGGGGAGCGGCCCCTGCTCAGCAAGGGCTGGCTCAACGCGGACGGCCACGACTGGTCCCTCGAGGTGGCCACGGGCTCGTACTACGTGCGTGAGCTCACGGGGACCGACCGGGCCGGGCGCGCCCTACGATGGGAGCCCCCGGAGCTCCTCCTCGGCTCAACCGCATCCCTGTCGAAGTACGGTGTGTCAGTGGGGCCGGGAGCAAAGGGCCAGTCGGCGCTGCTGACGGTGTGGCACACAGAGAGCGTCGCGGCGCCCACCGATCCCCAGGCGGTCAACGCGGACAGCGAACGCGCGGCCTCGATGGATCCTGAAGCGCCGGCCTTCGAACGCGCCGGCAAGGACGTGCCGGGCGTGCCTTCTCCAGCTACAGCAACGGACTCTCGGCAGCTCCTGCCCCGGGGAGCCCCTGAGGCCGAACCGGGGACCGCTCAGACCGCCTCCGCCGGTTGCAGCCAGACGGATCGCGACGGTGCAGCGAACGAGCTCGCGCTGGCGGGGTTCACCGCGTTCGCCCTGGCCGCGGCGCGTCGTCGGCTACGGTGAAGACCGAGTCACTGAGGGAGCACCTTGTCGACTGCAGCTCGCAAGGTGTCGAAATCGAAGGGCTTCTGGATGAAACCAGCCAGGCCCTTACCCGCGAATTGGCTCGTAGCGTCTTGCCCGTTGTAGCCGCTCGAGAGGATCACCGGCAGGTTCGGCCGTAGCCGGCTGATCTCTCGGAAGGCGTCAGCCCCGCCCATCTCGGGCATGGTCAGGTCGAGCAGCACCAAGCAGAACTCCGACCCGCGCTGAGCGACCAGATGGACTCCCGCGCGTCCGTCTTGCGCGGTCAACGCGGTGAAGCCGAGCTTCTCGAGCAGCAGCACCACCAGCTCGCGGACGATCTCCTCATCTTCACTGACGAGGACCTTCCCGCGAGACTCTCCTGATAGCGGCGGCGCCACTGGAGGCGTCGCTGCGGCTCCCGGTGCCGACGCTGCGGGGAGGAGCACCTTGAAGGTGGTGCCGTGTCCCGGCTCGCTGTACAGGACCACGCCGCCGTTATGACCGCGCACGATGCCGAGCACCGCAGCCAGGCCGAGCCCTCGACCTCGCACCGGGGTGGTGAAGAACGGGTCGAAGATGCGCTCACGGGTGGCGGGGTCCATCCCGCTGCCTGTGTCGGAGACCTCGACGAAGACGTAGGTGCCAGCAGGCAGCTCGTCGGTGGCGCCGTGGCGTGCTGGGCGGCCCTCTCGGAGCTGCTCCACCCCACAGCGCACGTTGACCACGCCGGCGCCGCTGCCGATCGCCTCGCCGGCGTTGGTCAGGAGGTTGAGGAGTACCTGCCGAATCTGGCTGGCGTCGCCTTCGATGCTGGGCAGCCCCGCCGGCAAGTCCGTGCGGATCGACACATTCTTGGGCGTGGTCACCTCCACGAGGTCCCGCATGTCAGCGACCAACCGACACAAGTCGAACCGACTGACGACGAACTTGCCCCGCCCGGAGTAAGCCAGGAGCTGGTTTGTCAAGTCAGCGAGATGACCAGCGCCGCTCTTGATGGCGAGGATGCGGGCGACGGCGGGCGACTCCGGCGGCAGGTCGTGCAGGGCCAGGTCGGCATAGCCCAAGACCGCCATCAACAAGTTGTTGAAGTCGTGGGCGATCCCACCCGCGAGCACGCCGAGGCTCTCGAGCTTCTGGGTGTGCGCCAGGCGCTTCTGCAGCCGCTCCTGGGCCTCCTTCTCCTGGAGTCTGGCCTCCATCTGCAGCGCGAGCTCCGCATGAGCCTGCATCAGCTCGGCGGTCCGCGCCGCCACGGCCGCTTCGAGTCCCTGGCGGGCGGCGAGCGCCTCCTGCTCGGCCTCCTTGAGGGAGCTGATCTCGTTGTGGGCCCCGAGCATTCTGAGGGGCTTACCCTGCGCATCGCGGATGGCCACGCCGCGGCACCGGACCCACACCGTGGAGCCCTCCCGGTGCCGATACCGGACGATCTGGTCGTAGGGGTAGCTGGGGTCGGCGCAGTGCCGGTTGAAGTTCTCGACGGCCACGACCAGATCGTCCGGATTGATGAGATCCCGCCACTCGGAGGGCTGATGCTGCTTCGTCGCAGGGTCGTAGCCGAGGGTGGTCCAGAACCGGGGGCTCATCCACTCGTGCTCCGGTTGCTCCAGGTCCCAGTACCAGAGCCCGTCCAACGAGCCGGCCTGCAGCCACTGGAAGATCGACGGATCCTCGCGAACGAGGCGTTCCAGCTCCTCTTCGAGGTAATGCCTGGGCATTGCCACTGCCTCCGGGGCAAGTGTTGGAGCTCAACGCTCTCGACGGCGAAAAACGAGCCGAACGCTACACCTTGGCTGCCCCTCCGGCAATCCCTCCACGCGGCCGAGCGGACTCGAAAAACGCTGGGAATTCAGGGGACCACACGTGCGGGGAGCAGCTCAGCTCTACAGGCCGACGGCCTACGAGCTCGGCGTCGAGCATGGCGGCGAGCTGGGGACCGAGCGTAGCAACCGGGCCTGTTCCACTCGGCAGCCCACGAGTTTTAGGGAAATCACTATCCTGTCTGCCATGTAACGTTTAGCAGACTATGCGAAGGCTGTTCGTGGCCAGTTCATTCGGGCGCGGCGGTCTCGCTTGGGTCGGCCAGCAGCTGCGCGGCCACCACCCGCCGCAGCACCTTGCCAGAAGGACCGAGCGGCAACGCATGCACCCGGAAGAGGCGTGTCGGCAGCTTGTAGGCCGCGATGGTACTCAGCGCCCACTCCCGCATCGACTCCAACGTCGCTTCTCCCACCGCCGCCACGGCCACCTCCTCACCGAGCCCCGCGCACGGCGCCCCGAAGACGACGCACGCGGCGAGCCCAGGAGCCCCAACGAGCGCCCCTTCGACCTCGGCGGGGTGGATGGTGTTCCCGCCGCGGAGGATGACGTCCTTGGAGCGCCCGTGGAGGAAGAGCCTCCCCTCGCCGTCGAGCCGGCCGAGGTCACCGCTCCGAACCCAGCCGCTCGAGTCGAGTACCGCCGCGGTTCCCTCCGGGTCGTCGAGGTAGCCGAGCATGACGTTCGCGCCCCGCACCAGGACCTCACCGATCTCCGTCAACCGGAGCTCCACACCGGGTACGGCCTGACCGACGGATCCCGGAAGCCGCTCCCGGCCCGGGCCGTCCACGGTCGCGATGGACGCCTCCGTCATCCCCCAGGCCTCTCGAACCGGGCACCCATATCGCGCCTCGGTTGCGAGCCGAGTCGCGGCTGGCAGGGGCGCCCCGGCAGACAAGATCCAGCGCAGCCGGGCTGGGCCGGTCGGGGGACCGTGCGTCCAGTTCGCGAGCTGCGTGGGCACGGTCGGGAACCACGTGAGGCGGGCGTCGACGGGCCAGCTCGCGGGCAGCGCGCGGCCAGTGGCGGGCGGGAGGACCAGCGTCGCGCCCGCCCCGAGGCCCACGAGCAGCACCATCCGCGCGCCCGCCGAGTGCGCCAGTGGGAGGATGGCGCCCACGCGGTCCCCCGGACTGAGATCGAGCACCCGCGAGATCAGCGAGTGAGTGTGGCGCACCAGCGAGCCGTGCCCGATCGCGACAAAGCGCGGAGCGCCGGTGGTGCCAGACGTGGAGAGCAGGAGCGCGAGGTCGCTCTCGGAGCACTCGACCGGGCCGTCGAGCGCGGGGGCGTCGCCAAGCGACTCCCCCGACTCCAGCGCCACCGCGTCGAGGTGGCGCTCGGCTCCGGTGCGACGCCGCCTCTCTGCGCGTTCGGCGAGCGGCGCCGCAGTCGACAGCGGGACCACGACCGCCCGCGCGGCCAGGATCCCGAGGAAGGTCGCGATCAGCGCCCTGGAGTTGGGCGCACAGACACTGACTCGCTCTTCGGGTGTGAGCGCCGCGGCGATGCGGAGCGCGTGACGCGCGAGCTCGCCGTACGTGGTGAGAGCGCCATCGGCCTCTTCGATCGCGATCGCGTTCGGCGCCTGGTCCGCCCATCGAAAGAAAGCGCCGGTGGCGTTCATGCCGCCAGGATGGCCGGGCCGCCGGCACCGACGCAAGCCGGGACCCCGCCCTGGGGCCGCCGCGAACCCGCCCCCACCAGGGGGCTGCGGGGCCGCCCGATGGGACGAAACCCGCGCGATTGCTTCGCGCCGGCCGCAGTGGTAGGCGTTGAGAATGGTCACATCGCTTTCGCTCGGTCTCGTCCATGCCCTGGTCGCGCCGCCCCCGCAAGTGGCGATGCAGGGCCGCCTCCTCAACAGCGCCGGCTCCGTCCCCGACGGAAAGTACGGGGCGCTCGTGTCTCTCTGGAGCGCGCCGTCGGGCGGGCTGAAGCTCTGGGAGGAGATACACGCCGGGCCAGACGCCCTCGTTGTGGTCGACGGAGTCTTCCAGGCCACGCTCGGGGCCGTGGCCCCCCTCGGCGTCGCCCACCTCAGTGGAGGCGCGGTGTTCGTGGAGGTTCAGGTGGCGCTCGAGCCGGCGCTGCCACGACAGCCGCTCCTGAGCGTGCCGTTCGCGCTGGTCTCCCAGCACGCCGAGACGGCGGCGGTGGCCATGGCCATCGGCTGCACCGCCTGCATCGGACCGAGCGCCCTCGACTTCCAGGCAGCGGGGAAGGCGGAGTTCGATGCGGTCGTCGCCGGCCTCGCGGACTTGTCCGCGAAGTTGGGCGCCCACGTCATGAACCCCGACGCCCACCACGCCCGCTACACCGACTTCGAGGCGGTAGACGCGATCCAGAGCGCCGCTGGCCTGACGCTGTCCGGGAACCTCGGCCTCGCCTTCAACGAGCTCCGCGAGGCGCGCCTCCACGTCTCCGCGGGCCCTCCGGGAGTCTGCGACGCCAGCCGCGTGGGCTTCGTCTACTACGACACGAACACATCCTCCGTCCGAGTGTGCACGGGCACTGAGTTCGCCGACGTCGGCGGCAAGCCGCTCGGGACGGCCAACAACCCTGGGACCAGCTGCAAGGCGATCCGCGACGCCGGCGCGGCCCTCGCCGACGGCATCTACTGGCTCACCGGCGCCAGCGGCGCGGTGCAGGCTTACTGCGACATGACCACCAGAGGCGGCGGCTGGACGCTCCTCATGAAGGCCAGCGGCCGCACCTTCCCGTACGACTCACCGCACTGGGCCACCAACACCACCCTCAACACGGGGAGCCTCCACACCAGCGACGAGTCGGCGAAGTTCGTACACTTCAACGAGCTCCCGGTGTCGGAGTTGTTGCTGCGCTCCGGCTCGGCCAGCACCCACCTGAGCATGCCCGTCACCAAGACCCTGCTTCAGGCCTTCCAGGGGCCCGCGACGGTGCTCTCACATGTCGCCGGCCCGGCCACCCCCGGTGAGCTCATCAACGGCAAGGCCTGGAGCTACTGCGGAGCCCCGTGGCGAATCAACACGAAGGGGAACTACGCGGCCCAGATACGGCTCGGCGGCTGGGTCACGAAGCAATGGGACTGCAGCTACGGTGCGGACGCTACCGGGCAACCTACAGGAGCCCACCTCCTCGGCTTCGGGCTCCTCGACAACCAGTGGCAGCCCTTCTCCTTCAACGCGAAGTCGTTCGGCATCCGCGATGCCCACGACGCGAACCACCTCCAGCCGGGCCAGCTCGAGGCCTTCGGCATGATCTTCGGGCGCTGAGCCATGACCCACTCGAGAGACCTTCGTCTGGACCGCCGTCACTTCATCCGCCTCGGCACGGGCGGGCTCGCGTTGGCCACGCTCGGCTGCGGCGGAGAGCCAGCTGTCGCGGCGGCCGCCGACACGGCCACAGCGAGCGACGCCTCGGGCAGCGACGCCTCGACTGGCGATACCGCTGCCCCCCTGCCCTTCGACCTGTCGGGCGTGCCGGAAGACACGGCGCTTTTTCCGCTGCCGATCGCGGCCGGCCCGGTCGCCGGCGGCCTCACGGTCGTGTGCTCGTCGGCCCCAGCCACCAGCCGGTGGTTGGTGTGGCCCGAGGGGGGCGACGCCAGCTCCGTGGTCGAGCTACCGCCGTTCGACGTGGACCCCGCATCGGGCGATACCCGCGGTCTTCGCAAGGGCGCGTCGCGCCCCGAGGGCTGGGCCAAGCGCACGGTCTCGTCGCTGGCGCCGGGCGTGCGACACTTCGTGGCGCTCGTGCACGGCCCCGAGGGCGCGCCCACCGCCAGGTCGCGGATAACCACCGCGCGCGTCCCGCACGCCGAAGGTGAGACGCCCACGATCACTCTGTCGGCCACGGCGTGCACCAAGTACTGGTATGTGCCGTATGACGCCCTCACGCTCGCGACCGAGCGCCCGTACGACGCGTTCCTCCACCTCGGCGACATGAGCTACAACGACGACGCCGTGTCACTCGAGCAGTATCGCGAAGCCTGGGCCAAGACCCTGGCCGATCCGGGCTACGTGTCGATCCTCGGCGCGGGCGTCTTCCTCAACACCTGGGACGACCACGAGATCGCCAACGGGGAGTGGACCGAGCTGCCAGCAGAGCACGTCAAGAACGGCCGCGACGCGTTCTACGAGGCCACACCGGCTGTCCCGGACGCGCAGGGGCGCTTCTGGCGCTCTGTCCGCTGGGGGCACACGGTGGAGGTGTTCGTGCTGGACGTGCGGGGGGAGCGAGACCCCGCCAGCCGCGAGACCCCCAACGCCCAGTTCGTGAGCCCCGCTCAGCTCGAGTGGCTCCTGAGGGCGCTGGCGGAGAGCCCGTGCCGCTTCAAGCTCATCATGACCAGCGTGCCGGTGGCGCGTTTCCCGGAGGTGTGGCCCGTCAAGGATGTCTGGGACGGCTACACGGCCCAGCGGGAGGCACTTCTCAGCGCGATCGTCGGCAGAGTTCGAGGCGTGATCTTCGTAGGCGGCGACTACCACTTCGGCTCGGTCCACCGCGTAGAGCGCGAGGGCCCTCGCAAAGACCACTGGGAGATCCTGGCGGGTCCGGGCGCCGCGTCGCCGAACCCGCTAGTCGGCCTGGTCGAGGTGAGCCCGGAGCTCACAGAGACCTACGTGCCCAAGGCGCAGTTCGAGTACGCCAACACACAGTCGGCGGCCACGGAGCTCGTCTTCGACCCCGCGGCGGGCACCGTGCAGGTGCGTTTCACTGCGCTGGAGTCGCGTGAGGTGGTCTTCGAGACGGTGCTCACGCCGGACTGAGCGCGCCGACCGCCTGCTTGGCGCCGCGGCGACTGGCCACGTTCGCGAGGGTGCTCGTCTACCGGCAGAACCCCATGACCGGGCCTACTTCAGCAGGAGCTCGGAGATCACCTTCCAGATCGCTTGACCCGCGCCCGCGAGGCTCTCGCCCGCGATGACGCCCGAGGCCACGACAATCAGGAAACGTGAGGACCAGTCCTTAGCGTACTTGTTGAGCACCACCGAGATGACGCCGCCCAGAAAGAACGAGATGGAGAAGTTGGCGGGCACCAGCGCGGCGAGCCCAATACCCGAGGCGCTGGGGACCCAGCCGCGGTACTTCTCCGGCGCGTGCTTCTCGAGGAGCGCGAGCGCCACCCCGAGGATCGCCGCCACCAGCATCGCCCAGGTGGCGCCGGGCGGGAGCTGGTCGAGTCCGTGGCGGAAGACCTCGGCGACGCTCTTCCATGCCGCCACGGCGGGCGCGGCCCACTCCTGCGTGAGGAGCATGCCCTTCGGGTCCGGGACGAGCACGAGGTAGATGGCGGACCCGATGATGGCGCCGGACACGACGCCCGCGAGCTGCGAGAGCATCTGGTGTTTGGGCGACGACCCGATGAGCGCTCCGGTCTTGAGGTCGTGGATCATGTCGCCGGCCTGTGAGGCCGAGCCGCCCGTGACGTTGGCCGCCATGAGGTTGGTCGACACGTTTCCGGGGTCGAGGATGGCGAAGGTGAGCTGGGTGACTTTGCCCATGGGGCCAACCGGCGTGATGTTGGTCTCGCCCGAGACGCGGAGCGCCACGATGGCCAGGACGCCGGTGAGCGCCACGGCGGTGAGCCCGAGCCACGGCGCCATGCCGAAGAGCAGGTTGCCCACGATCACCACGCCCACAGCGACGACGCTCACACCGATCGCGATCCAGCGCGTGGGGACGGCGTGGGGATCGTGGGCCTCGGCGTCCTTCGCCTCGCTGCTCCGCCGAAACGCGCGCGCGAACTGCGGGACGATGGCGACGAGCGACACCATTGACGAGGCCACCAGGAGCGACACGCCCGGCCAGATGAGCCACTCGCCGATGCCCTTGCCCCAGGGCGCGTCGGGAGCGCCAGCCTTGGCCCAGCCCTTCTCGAGGAGCCACGTGCCGATGAAGCCCCAGGAGACGATGGCACCGAAGAGCATCGACGCGCCCGAGCGCAGGCCGATGATCGCGCCGGCGCCGACCATGAGGAGGCTCGGATCGAAGGCGAAGCCCAGGTTGTGGGCCGACACCGAGGCCACGCCGCTCTTCTTGAGGGCGCCGGACTCAGAGGCGCTGAACGACAACCAGCCGAGGCCAGTGGGCTTGAGCGCCAGCCACGTCGCAGCGAGCTTCCAGGAGGCCGCCGCGACACCGCCCGTCACGAGCGCCCAGACGCGAACGGTGGCCTCTTTGCCCTCGGCGTACATCTCCTGCAGCGTCCGCGCCGTGGCCACGCCCGACGCGAAGGGCAGCTTGTCCACGTGGATGAGCTGCCGGCTGAAGAGGACCGCGATAAAGACGCCCAGTGACGAGCACAGCAAGACCCAGATCGTGAGCGTGAACCACGTGAACTGGTACCCATCGAGGATCGTGAGCGCCGGCACCGCCGAGACCAGCCCGGCGGAGGAGATCGAGGCCGCCGCAGAGGCCCCGGTCTGATTGATGTTGTTCTCGAGGATGGTCCAGCCCGGCGTCTTGAAGAGCGCCTTCATCACCCCCCAGAACCCGAACGACAACAACACCGCCGTGATCGACATGTTGAAGCCCCAGCCGATCTTCAGGCCGGTGTAGACGTTGCAGACCGAGAGCGTCCCCCCGAGGAGCGCCCCGGTGAGGACGGCTCGCACGGTGAAGGAGCGGGTGACGGTATCGACGGGAGGGTAGATCGAGGTGTCTGACATCGGGCGGCATGGTAGCTGGAGCGTCTACGTTGTGAAGGGCGTACGAGGGCGTACGTCCACCGGATCAGCGATTCTTCACCCTTGGGCGGTAGGTCCCCGCCCCCTCCTCGGGCCATGCCTGCGGTTGACAACGGCGTGCCCTGGGCGTGGCATCACGATGACCCGAGTCACCGCGCCTGGGAGGAACATGCGCAAGCGTTGGAAGAGCAAGGTGGATTTGCCGGTCGGAGCCTTCCTCGCGTTCCCGCCGCTCCTCTGCATTCTGGCGGCCATCGAGGTCTGCTTGGACGACGATGCAAGCGCGAGGTCCTTGCTGCCCGCAATCCCAATCGCTGTGTTACTGGCGCTCCACTTGCCCGTCTACTACGAGCTAGGCGACGACACCCTCCTCATCCGAGGGGGCATCTTTCGGAGGCGGGTCCCCTACGGAGACATCCGGCGGGTCACCCCCAGACGATACTGGGGTTGGGGAGCGGCGCTCTCGCGAGAACGACTAGCCATCGACTTGGGGTCCTCCTGGCCACCCACAATCTCGCCGCGCGACCGGGCAGAATTCTTCGACGCGCTGGCCGCCAAGACCCCTCATCTGCGCCGGGAGGGCAGTCGACTCGTTTCGAGGTGACGTCCGACGCCAATCCGTGCAGTCGCGCGGTCCGCGACACGACGACGATCGAGAACAGGCGAACTCGTAGACGGCGAGCTCGTCGGTCGTGGCCCACGCCCCGACAGGCCGGCTAGACCGCTAACGGAAGGCCCGTGGGCGCAAGCAAGCCCACGCATTCGGTCGCGCGTCGCGAGACACCCCGCGACAGCACCACCTGCCAGAGGCGCCGCAGCTGTCGCGGCGGTGTCTCTTGGCGTCTCGCCGGCTCTCGCACCCCGCCCCCCCGTGCAACCGCCGCTCAGGATCAACGTCCAACAAGTACAGCACCTTGCGTCTCGAAGCCGATGCAGACCGAGCTGCGCGACCCGGCTGCCACACCCGTCAGGCGCCCGTTCCATGGGCCCATGATTGGCACGCTTCCTGTTATGCGAACTCTGCATCTGAGAGCGGCCGGCCGGTGCTTCACCGGGTGAGGGTGTCTGATGCGAGCGGCAGGGGGAGGGAGAGTTGGGGCGAGCCAGCGGCAGGACGGCGCCGGAGGACGCTCCCGGTACGCGGCGCCAACTTCGAGTCGAGCGCTCGCCGCCTGCGTGGGCACGCTGCTGGCCTGCTCCGTCGTGGCGTGTGGAGAGAGCCCAGTTGCGCCTGCGGCCCCGCAACCGCGCGCGGACGCAGGACCAACCAGCGACGTCGTGGGCGGCTCCGCCGATATCCGCCCCCCTGATGTCGTGGTCCTCGACACCGCCAATCCGGATGCGGGCGTCGACCCCTGCGGAGAGCGACCACCCTGCGACTCCGCTGCCGAGCTCGGGCAGCTCGGCTTCGGCTGCGCATGCTCCGGACCAGCGGACTGCGCCAGCGGCGTGTGCGTGGAGACGGCCGCCGGGACCACGTGCTCGGAGCTGTGCGAGGAGTGCTGCCCCAAGGGAATGGCGTGCCGCGAACAGGTGGTGGCCGGGAGCGACAAGCGGTTCGTATGTCAGGAGCCCCACGCGCGGCTGTGTGACCCGTGCACGTCCAACGTGCAGTGCGTTGACGCCTCGGCCGGCGGCGATCGCTGCGTGGAGATGGACGACCTCGAGGGCGCTACGGGCACTTTCTGCGGGACGTCCTGCGAAGACGGTGATGTCTGCCCCGATGGCTATGAGTGCCGCGACGTACGAACGGTCGACGGCAGCAGCAGCCGTCAGTGCGTCCCCGCCGCGGGCGAGTGCACCTGCTCCCCGCTGGCCATCGAGAAGAAGCTCGAGACCAGTTGCGCGGTCGTGAACTCCTTCGGACGCTGCCCCGGAACGCGTGTGTGCACCGCGGCTGGGCCGGGGCCCTGCGACGCGCAGCTGCCGGCCGCCGAGGTCTGCAACGGGGTCGACGACGACTGTGACCTGGTCGTCGACGAGTCCTCCTGTCCCGCGGGTCAGACGTGTCGTAGCGACCCGGACGGGTTCGCCTGCGCCTGCGAGGGCCAGGGTGAACTCTGCGACGACGAATGCGTAGACACCTCATCGTCCATCGCGCACTGCGGCGGGTGCGGGCTCGCTTGCACGGCCACGTCCGTCGCCGCCTGGGCCTGCATCTCATCCACCTGCGCAGTGCTGACCTGCGACGCTGGGCGCGTCGATCTCGACGGCAAGGCCGACACCGGCTGTGAGTGCGTGGTCGCCGAAGAGACCTGTGATGGCGCCGACAACGACTGCGACGGCTTGACCGACGAGTCGACCGACCTCGAGTGCGCGGACTCGGACCCCTGTACGTCGGAGGAGCGCTGCGAGGCCGGTGGGTGCGCGCGGACTTCGCTGACGGGCCCTGCCTGCGACGATGGGGCGGCCTGCACGGTCGCAGACCACTGCGACGCTGGGGTCTGCGTCGGGACGCCCCGCCTATGCCCCAGCAGCGCTTGCGTGACGGCCGAGTGCGACGAACTCGCCGGCGGCTGCGTTGACGTGCCACGGGACGACGGGTCGCCCTGCGATGACGGACGGCCCTGCACCGTCGGCGAGGGCTGCGCTGGTGGCACCTGCGTCGGGGCCGCGGGCACCGGGTGCGTCGGCGGTGGCGCGTGCGTGAGCTGGAGCTGCGGTGGCGCCGGTGAGTGCGTGCTCGTGGTGCTCTCAGGCACCTGCGACGACGGCGATGCCTGCACGACGGGCGACACCTGCGCAGGCGGCAACTGCGACGGTGCGGACGTCACGTGCGACGACCAGAAGCAGTGCACCACGGACTCATGCGCACCGGCGGTCGGGTGCGTCTTCACGCCCGCCCCGGGATCCTGCGACGACGGGAAGGTCTGCACTGAGAACGACCGCTGCGACGGCAGCAACGGGCAGTGCGAAGGCACGCTGTTGAGCTGCGACGACGGCAACCCATGCACCACGGACCCGCCCTGCGCCGAGGCCGGTGAACGCTGCGGCAACAAGCCCACATCAGGCGTCACCCCTTGTGAGGACGGCTCCCTCTGTACCGTGGGCGAGGTGTGCCAAGCGGGAGTGTGCGGCAGCGGCGTGGTCGTCACGTGCGATGACCAGAACGCGTGCACGGACGACGTCTGCCTTCCAGCCACGGGTTGCGTCCATCACGACAACACGTCGACGTGCAATGACGGAGACGCTTGCACCACGGGCGAGAAGTGCAACACCGGCAGTTGCGCGGGTGGGGCTAAGACGACGTGCCCTCCGGGCGGTCCGTGCACAGCGACGGTGGCCTGCCAGCCGACCACAGGTCTTTGTATCAGCGCGGCCGTACCCGATGGCGCTCCGTGTAGCGACGGAGCGCTCTGCACCACGGGTGATGCGTGTCTGTCCGGTGTCTGCGTCGCGGCGCCTGTGCCCTGCGGGCCGGTGGGGCAATGCGAGAGCTCGCGTGCGTGCGACCCTCTCACGGGGAACTGCCAGGCAGACTTCCGGCCGGACGGCGCGGCTTGCTCCGATGGCGACGCGTGCTCTGTCTTCGACCGCTGCACGTCAGGCGTGTGTGTGGCGGGGAGTGGCGCGCTCGACTGCGACGACCAGAACCCCTGCACTACGGACTCCTGCGACAATGGTGTCGGCTGCGTTCACGCTCCCAATCAGCTCACGTGCGACGACGGCAACCCCTGCACACTCGTCGACGTGTGCGACCAGACGGCCTGCGAGGGGTCCTCGCCGCGGGTCTGCGTGGCGGGGCAGTGTCACGCTTCTTCCGCCTGCGACCCAGCCACCGGCAGCTGCGTGGCGGCGGCGCTCGCAGACGGTTCCGAATGCAGCGACGGGTCGGAGTGCACCGTGCAGGACGCCTGTTTGGGCGGCTCGTGCCTCGGCGGCTCCGCGCGGCTCTGCGACGACGGGAACGTGTGCACCGCCGACGGCTGCGACGCGCTCGCGAAGGGCGGTTGTGTGCACGTAACCGCTGTGGGGCCCTGCTCGGACGGGAACCCCTGCACCGTGGGCGACGCATGCGTCGGGGCGACCTGCGAGGCCGGAAGTGTCGACCACGCGTGTTGCCTCTCGGACGTCGAATGCGACGCCAAGGACCCGGACCGATGCGACGGGACGCTCCGATGCGCGAACTTCACCTGCGTGCCGAAGCCGGGGACGGCGGTGACGTGCGACCCCTCGCTCGACGACGACTGCCTCGTGGCCCGCTGCATCCCCGCGACGGGTTCATGCGCGCTGACCCCCGAACCGGGCGGGAAGCCGTGCGACGACGGGGACGCCTGCTCGCTCGGAGACGCCTGTGCGTCGGGGCTGTGCACGCCATTCGCCACAGTCACCTGCAGCGCTCTCGACGGGTGCCACGTCGACGGACTGTGTGATCCCGCCACCGGTGCCTGCTCGACCCCCCCGGCCCCGGATGGACACGCGTGCGTGGACGGGGACGCCTGTACACCAGACGACCGGTGCGTAGCGGGCCAATGCGTCGGTGGTGAGCGCAAGGTGTGCCCGGCAGCCTCCGCGTGCCACGTGGACGGCACCTGCGACGGCGCGACCGGCGTCTGCAGCTCGCCGCTTCGACCCACCGGGACCCAGTGTGACGACGGCCTGTCGTGCACTGACGGCGCGGTCTGTCAGGCCGGCGCGTGTGTCGGGGGGCTCAGCTGCGCGGCTCGGGGCGAGGCCTGTGGCGGCGGGCTCTGCTTCTCCGTCGGCGGCCTCACCAGTGGGCCGAGCTGGCTCGGTGGCCCTGCCCTCTCGGCCGAGCTCCAGGTCGCTGGGACGTGGCTCGCGGCCCGCGTGGGCGCGCTGGGCCGCGCGCTCACCCTAGGCGCGTTAGCGGAGCTGCTCCGATGACCCGCCTCACCACGACGTGCCGTCGCTCGACTTGCCGCCTCAGCGGCCCCCATTCGACCGCCTCGGGAGCCTCTCGATGAAGACCCTGTACCGCACTCTCTCTTGCGCGCTAGCCCTCGGCGCCGGCTCGGCGAGCGCGTCGAGTCGCGAGCTCGTCGTCGAGGGGTATCTGACCGACACCGCGGCACAGCCGGTGCCAGACGACGACTACGCGGCCACGGTTCGGCTCTGTAGCGCGGCGGGCGGAAGTTGCGCCTGGGAAGACACCCTGGAGGCGGCCCTCACCGTCCGCGGGGGCTACTTCCAGGTGCGGCTGGGCGCGGACTCGAGCGTGGCGCTCCCCGACGCGCTCTTCGCGGGTGGCGCGGCGCTCTGGCTCGAGCTGACCCTCGACGGCCAGACCTATCCGCGCAGCCCACTGGCCGCGGTCCCTTACGCGTTTCACGCCCACCACGCCACCTCCGCGACGAACGTGGCTGGGTTCGTACCGGCGGCGCTGCCCGAAGCCGGGAAGCTCCTCGTCCTTGACGGGAGCGGGCGGGTGCCGGCCGTGGCGCTCCCGACGCCGACGTCGCTTGCGTGCTCGGGGTGTGTGGACAGCGGCGACATCGCGGACGGGTCAGTGTCCTTCGCCGACCTGGCCGGAGCCGGCTGCGCGAGCGGCCAGGTCCTAACGTGGACCGGCGGCGTCTTCGCTTGTCGCGACACGGCTATCTCGATCGTTGCGGGTGAGGGGATCCAGATAGTGAACGTCAACGCGGTCACGCTCGATGCGGGGCTCGTCCGGACGCTGGCGAGAGAGGTGTGCTTCGACACGCCGGCAGAGCTCGAAGCGGCCCTCCTCACCTGGGACACCGTGGAGAGCGACGATATCAATGTGGGAGACACCGCCGCGGGCGATCTCACGGGGACCTACCCGGCGCCCACGATCGGCGAGGGCAAGGTCACGAGCGACAAGCTCGCCGACGGCGCAGTGACCGCCGCGAAGCTCGCCGACGGCGCGGTAATCACGGCGAAGATCGCCGACAGCGCAGTGACCGCCGCGAAGATCGCGGACGGCGCCGTGATCACGGCGAAGATCGCCGACGGCGCAGTCACCGCCGCGAAGATCGCCGACGGCGCCGTGATCACGGCGAAGATCGCCGACGGCGCAGTGACCACCGCGAAGATCGCTGACGCTGCGGTCTCGTCCTCGAAGCTCGATGGCGCGCTCCAACAGACCCTCGCCACGCTCGAGGCGAGGGTAGCCGCGCTCGAGGCGGCCGGTAGCGCCCCGACCTGCGTCACCGCCTGCCAGGACCTCTCCCAAGTCACCTGCGGTCTCGCGGGAACGCCCGGCTGCGCGCCTCTCGACTGTGGAAGCGGGCGCGGCTACCGCTGTACGAACGCCAGCGAGATCTGCAGCCCGAACGGCGTCGGCTGGTCGTGCAAAGCAGCGGCCGAGACGACGTCTCTGCTCTGCGAGGGGCTCTACGCCATGGGCGAGCGGCGCAGCGGCACGCACACCCTGGTGAAGAAGGTCGGGAGCACTGTCTCGACGGTCACGGGCGAGTGCCTCATGCACGTGGACGGGCGCGGCTGGACCCTGCTCACCCCGTCTGTGGCCGACTCGCTCACGGGTGGCCTCGAATACCTCTTCCGCACGGTCAGCACGGGCACCACATTCCGCAGCCCCGTAACCGCCGTACAGTGGAGCTGGTCCAGCTTCAGCGCCGTTCCCGGCCTCTGGACTCGCGACGGCTCGCACAGCTTCATCTGCGGAGATCGAGTGCGCGCGCCCACGGAGACTCCGCTCTACAACAACCACTCGAACTACGGCATCGGCTGCGTTACCGCCGACTTCACCCAGGGCAGCGGGACACCGTCGCAGAACACAGCCAACGAGTCGCTCCGCTACGTGATGAAGGTGCTCCCGCAGGCGCTCACGACGCCTTCAGCGAACCAAGCCAGCGCCACGGTGCTGCTCACCACCGTCCACGATCACCCCGTCGCGAGCGGCGGCGGCGTAGCAACCCCGGCTTCCACGACGGCCGAGGCCAAGGTGTTCTTCCGCCTCAACAGGAACGACTGCGGCAGCGCGTGCACCGGCGCCGCCTGCGTCTGCCCGGTGAAGTCGGCTTGCTCGAGCACGTTCCAGTGCCTGCCCACCACCACTGTCAGAATTCGCTCCCTGACCAGCTCCAACGGCTACGTCAACCTGGCCACGGCGGGCGGCTCGGTTGATCTCCCGTGTACGACCACGAAGCAGAGCAAGGACGTCTTCGGTCCTGAGGCCGGCCTCACCAATACCTGCTCGTGGCAGCTCGTGGGCGGGAAGTGCCAGGTGCAGGCCTCGATGCTGGACACCAGTCTGACCACCGATGCTGGCAGCGGCACCGGACTGTTCGGCGAGTTCTACTCCGACTCGGATGGCGGAGAGACCATCCAGGCCTACCAGACCACCTGCGTGCGCGACGTGGCCGGCACGGCATTGGGCGGGCAGCCCCCGCTCGCGGCCTTCACGCTCGTGCCTGCGGGGACCTTCCTCATGGGCGCGTCGGCCGGTGACACCGAGGTGAACACCCAGCCTCCGCTCGAGACGCCACAGCACTCGGTCACGCTGACACGGTCGATGTATGTGAAGACCACAGAGGTCACTCGCGCGGAGTGGACGCACACCATGGGTACGACCCCGTTCGGGAGCACCCCATGTGACGACTGCCCGGCTCACACCGTCACCTGGTTCGATGCCGTGGCCTACGCCAACGCGCTGTCCGACTCGGAAGGGCTGGCCAGGTGTTACGACGCCGCCAACGCGTTCGCCGGCGTAGCGTGCGCGGGCTACCGGCTCCCCACTGAGGCCGAGTGGGAGTATGCGGCGCGGGGCGGCACCACCACCCCTCGATACGGCGATTTGAGTGACATCGCCTGGACCTCCGCCAACGCGTCTACGTCCCAGCCCGTGGGCACCAAAGCCGCCAACGCGTTCGGGCTGTACGACATGCTCGGCAACGTGAGCGAGTGGACCACGGACTACCACCAGGACTACCCGGCGACTGCCGTGGTGGACCCAGTCGCACCGGTCTTCAGCACCCCCCGAGTCCAGCGAGGCGGCTCGTTTGCCGACGGGGCCGCGCTGTCTCGCGCCTCGTATCGAAACACGAGCAGCCCGGGCGGGAAGAACAGCTCGCTCGGCTTCCGAGTCGTGAGGACCGTCCCGTGAGGGCCGTGCCCGCTCCATCTGGAGCGCCAGTGGGCGGCCATGGGTCCGGGATGCGGTATCGGCTCTGGTACGGGTTGGTTGGCCTGCTCACCTTTGGTCAAATTCCGGCGATCGCAGAGGAGCGTGCGGTGGCGGTAGTCATCCCTCGCGCGCCCGTAGTCACGACGCTACCGGATGACGAGGTTGAGCGTCGAAAGGCGCTCATGGAGATCGCCGAACAAGCCGCCCGAGACGGCGATCACGATTCAGCTGCGGATCACGCGGACCGGGCCTTCGAGGTCCTTCCCGACGCCAAGAGTGCTCTCATCTCGGCGAGGGCTCATTTGGAGCGCGACCGGTGGACCCTCGCGATAGAGCGCCTCCTCGTTGCGTCGGACCTTGGGGGGCACGGGCCCGATCGCGACGCGGTCCTTGCACTGTTGGCCGAAGTATCCCGCGACCACGGAATGGGATTCGGCACCCTCCGAACGCAGCCCACTGCTGCGCTCGCCCGCCTCGAGCGGTGGATCGTCCCGCTGGGCTCGAGCTTCGCATTGTCCGCTGGCTCTCATCGCATGGAGCTCACTGCAGCGGCGCATGACTCGGTGACCGTAGCGGTCGTCGTCGAAGCCGGCGCGGTATTCTCCCGCGACATCGCACTCTCGCCCACACACGTCCGAGTGGAAACGGTAAAGACCGTCGAGGAGCGAGTCCTGGAGCGGGACTACCTGCGATACGGGCCACCTTGGCTGGTAGGTGCGGGCGGACTGCTTGCCCTCGGTGGTGTGGCTGCGGTCGGGGTGGGCTACTTCTACGAGGGCGGATCGACGCGGGACGGCGTTGATACTGGCGCGGCAGAGCAGTCGGCAGACCTTGCGTTCGCTACGTCGTACGCGCTGCTTGGCGTGGCTGGCGCGGCCCTCATTGCCGGCAGTATCTGGTGGTCGGTTCAGGACCCACCCACCGTAAAGGCCGCCGTTGAGGAGTCGGCTTTCGCGCCAACGCGCCTCCACCTCGCACCCTGGCTTGGCCACGAGGCTGGAGGGATGCTGGGCACGTGGTCTTTCTAGTATTCGCACAAACCTCACAACAAACACCTACAGATCTCCAGGTGATCTCATGACAACGATCCGCAACGAACGTAAACGCTGCACTCTCGCACTGGCCTTTTCACTCGTGGCAGCCGGTTGCGAACTTCCGCCGGAACAGTCGAGCGCGGCTGAGGACGTTGGACAGGTCGACCCTGGAGACGTTGGCGGGGCGGTCCACGAAGACTCGACCGTGGCGGGCGACGCCGCCCAGCCAGATGTCGACGCGCCAGTGGACGTCGCCTCCTTGCAAGACGTCGCCCCACAGGACGACATCGCGCCGCCGGAGGACGACGCGGCGTCGCCGGAGGACTCAGGCTCGCCGAAGGACGTGGCGGCCCCCACGGATGTGCCGGCCCCGGAGGACGTGCCGGACCCGGAGGACGTGCCGGAACCGGAGGACGTGCCGGAACCGGAGGACGTGGCGACCTCGGAGGACGTAGCGACCTCGGAGGACGTAGCGACCTCGGAGGACCTAGCGTCTCCCGAGGACACCGCGTCATTGGACGACGCTGGCGAGAGCGACGGAGGCGCAGCCGACGACGTCGGCCAGCCGGACACATGCGGCTGTGGCATCGCCGTCTGTGGCGCGGGCCCATGCGATGAGGACTGTGGGACGTGCGCCGTTGGGAGTACGTGCACTGCGGGCTCCTGCGTGACCGACCCTTGCCAGCCCAAGTGCGACGGCGCCACGTGCGGCGGCGACGGCTGCGGTGGCTCGTGCGCGTGCGCCCTGGCGTCGGCAAAGTGCGTGAGCGGCCAGTGCATCTCAGACCAATGCGGCGACCGCGCCACGTGTGACCTGATCCCCGGTGCGCCGTGCCAGTGCGATCCGGCCTGCCTCGAACACGAAGACTGCTGCACCGACGCGTGCGTCGCGTGCAGCAGCGAGAGCCCACTCTACGCCATGGCCGTTTGCACCGTGGTCACGGAGAGCGTCGCGCGCTGCGCGGACGACGCGCTGGTGGTGGAGCCGATCGCCGCGGCGTGTGAGGAAGGGAGCTGTGCGCCGCTCTGTGGGGTTGATTGTCCGTGCGAGGCGGGCCAGGTATGCGTGGATGAGGTGTGCGAGCTCCCCTGCGAGCCCAGCTGCGGTCCCAGCTTCGAGTGCCATGACGGCACCTGCGTCCAGACCGAGCCAGTCATCTTGCTCAGCTTCAACGCCGCCTACGCCGCCGCGCCGCTCTTCAAGACAGTGGCTCAGAACAACGCGACCCACGACCTCACCTCGAGCCTCGGCCTCGGGACGTTGGTGCCGCGCTTTCTGGCTCACGTCGCGACGGCGAGCCCCGGTCAGTTCCACGGCGTGCAAGCGTCCTGCTTGTTGAACCAAGGCAACGAGTTCAGGGTGGTCGCTGAGGAAGGTGGCTCCACCACCATTCACCTCCTTCCGCTGAGCCCGGTCGCACTGCCGACCTCCGGCTACGAGGTGCTGCTACACGTCTCGCGCCCACCGGTCCCGGAGCAGCTCAGCAATCGCGCCTCCGTGCACTTCGTCGTCTGGTCAGACAGCATGAGCACGTCCTATCAGCGCGTTGGCATGCACCATCGGAAGATCTCAGGCGCCTCGGAGTACCAGATCGTGGCCACGCTCTCGCGGGGGGTCGGAACAGATGACCCGAACTTCACGGCGCCCGACCCGATCCTCGTTGGGTCCGACGTGGTGCTCTCCGAGGAGAAGCCGGGGAACGGTGCGTGCAGCGGTGCGGCCCCCGGGATGATCGTACGCCTCCAGGTTGTGGGCACCATCTACAAGCTCAGAGCCTGGAAGGCTGGCACGACTGAGCCTACGGGGTGGGGCCAGACCGGCGCCTGGGTCGTACCCAAGCAGGGCGATCACATCGGGTTCCACCTCTACGCCCAGAGTCCGAACGTCGGACAACCTGGCGGCGCGGCCCTGGCCGCCGCGATGATCCGTACGCTCCCGCCCGGCGCATGGGACGCGCCAGTTGGTAGCGTGTTCCCGGGGCTGATCGATCAAGGGGGGCTCGCAAAGATCCGAGGCACGATCGAGTACGCCGCGGGCAGCGCTCTGGCGGAGCGCTTCGTCGACTGTGCGAGCAGCGGCGACCTGATCTTCGAGCCCACACCGGACGACAGCAGCACGGGCGGCTGCCGCTATAGGCCTTCGGGGCCGAGCTGCGAGACGCAGGTCTACTGGAAGGACAAGCCCGGCGTGCAACAGGGCGAGGGACCTTGGGGCGGAGAGTCAACCGTGACCATCGCCGGCAACGTCAACCGGACGTGTCGAGTCAAGTAGTCCGTCCGTGAGCCCCAAGAGCCCTTGCCCACGGTCACGTCGCTGCGCTTGCCGTTCTTCTCACTGGCGCGAGCTCACCGCGCCGCCGTAAGCTGAACAGGATGTTCGCCCGCATGTCTCTCCGGGCCCCTCGAGGTCCTCTTGTCCGTCACAGCGTCGCGCCAGTGGCGTGGGTGTGCTCGGGGCTGTTGTCCTGCACGAGCTCAACCGCAGGGCTCGTCCCGGCTCCCCCAGACGTTGTCCCGAGTACGCCCGCGGACGTGGCCTCGTCCCTCGACCTCAGCGGGACCGCCGGGCCCGGCGACGTTGGCCCAACCCACGATGGCGGGGGCTCTGTCGACGTGGTCGACGCGGCCGCCCCGGAGACCCCGCCTTTGCTGCCCGTTTTCGTCGGGTGTGGCGGGAACGACCGCTACGAGACCGCCATTTGCGTCCCGGACGGCTACTGCACGTTCAGCGAGGATGGGGTGCCGCGAGTGGAGTGCTGCGACGCGCCGTGCGACGGCGAGCTCGGGGGCGCGGGGGTTGGCTCGCCGGTGATGTTCACCCCCGCGGACTGGAAGAAACACCCGACGCTGCCCGACGGGGCGCCGTGTCAGGAGATCGGGTACCGACTGCGCACCTGGCTCTACGGGCTGGGGCACCCACGCCATCAGTGGGCGGAGGTGGAGCTGGTCGACAAGCAAGGCCAGCCCTGTGCGGCCGAGCGGCTCGACATGGCTATCGAGTGTTACCCCTCCTACGCGGCGTCCGAGGTGGTGGTGGACGAGCCGACCCGTCGAGTGGAGCGGTGCCCTCTGACCGATCAGGGCGATGGCAAGGTCCGCCAGGTGTGGGTCCGCTGGCACCACTCGGACTGGTGCGGCGAAGGGGCCCAGGGAGAGAAGAACCCGGACGCCAACGGCTGGTGCCACTTCGGCTACGCGTGGGTCACGCCCGAGCGGGCGCCGTGGCGGCAATGACGGGACCTGCGCGCGTAGGCCAGCCGGTGACTCTGCTTGTGCGGGCAGCTTGGCTGCGGCCGCTTGCGGCGCTTGCGGCGCTGGGGTGCCTCGAGCCGGTGCAGCGCCTGGAGGGGAACGAGCCAGACGTGGTGGCCGCGACGCCGCCAGTGCCCGGGCTCCTCGCGGCGTGGCGCTTCGACGACCCGGCCTCGAGCAGCCTCGTCGCCGTGAAGGAGGGATCGTGCGGCCGCGCCTGCGACGGCGCGGTGGTCGGCGTCTACGGGGAGCCCTGGCGAACCTCGATGAAGGGGTCCGGCCTCTGGGAGGCGGGTGAGCGCACGTTCCTCCAGCTGGACGGCGACGATGACGCGGTGCGGGTGGCTACCACGGACCACCTCTTCGCCGGACGGACCGCCCTCACGCTCGAGGTCGAGCTGCGCCTCGCACCGGCACAGCTCCCCGTCGGCGGAGCCGGTGGCGACGCCAGTCTCCTCACGGTGGCGGATTGGGCGGACGACAACGCGCGCGTGCTCAGCCTTGGACTCGAAGATGGCCAGCCCACCCTCTCGCTCTGGCCCCCGAACCCCAAGGAGGTGTGCGCGGAGGTCGCGGCTTCGCCGGGGACGGAGCCAAGGTGCGTGACGGACCTCGAGTCGCCCACCGCGCTCGCGGCCGACCGCTGGGTGCGCGTCACGGCCACGTGGGTCGCCGGGGGATCGACCCGGCTCTACGTGGACGGCGCGCTCGTCGCGGAGACCACCTCATTCGTGGATCGGCTCTCACCCGCTGGGTTGCCGCTTTGGATCGGCGGGGCCGAAGACGGCCTCGGAACCGCCACCGTCGGTCATCTCTCCGCCGACCTCGCTGAGGTGCGCGTGTATGACCGCGCGCTCTCACCGGAGGAGGTGGCCACGCGAGGGGCGCCTTCGGCCGGCGTCGATAGCCGCCCCCCGCCGTGCGCAGGCGCGGAAGGCGGCTGTGCATCCGGGGGGCCACGGGACCTCGCGGACTGGCCGGGCATCGCCGCGTGCGACGTCCCGAACGCCGCCTCCGCGTGGGACGATGGAGGCGCCTCCAGCGCCTGCGCCGACGGTTACCACCTCTGCTCGTCGACCGAGGTGAGGCACCTCACACCCAATCGTCTGCTGTGGGAGCTGCACGGGAGCTTCTGGAGCTGCCCCGACGCCTGCGGCTCCACCGTGCCGTTCGTGGGTCTGGACTGCGCGGACAAGGCCTGTCCGGGGCCTAACGCCACGCCCATGGAGGTCGCCGCGCTGGAGGCAACCCCGGGTGACGGCTCGCTAATCGTGGGCTGTGGGGCGCGCTGGTGCCGGGCGCTTCGGGCAGACGCGCCCCGCGGGGTGCTTTGCTGCGCCGACGCGTGTCGGCCGGCGGGAATCAACCCGACCCCGCGCGGTGAGCCCGACTGCGTGGTGAGCTGCGATGACTTGTCGAAGCTCCCGTGCGGCCAGGCGCAGGCGCGCGGGTGTCCTCCGCTCGACTGCGGTGGAGGGCGAGGCTACTTCTGCCCAGCGGCTGACGAGATCTGCAGCCCCAGCGGGTCGACCTGGGAGTGCAAGCCTGCCGCCGAGACGACCTCCCTGCTCTGCGAGGGGCTCTATGCGATGGGTGAGCGGCGCCATGGGACGCACCTCTTGGTCAAGAAGCTTGGCTGGGCGGCCACGAAGGTAAACGGCGAGTGCCTCATGGACGTGGACGGGAGGGGCTGGACGCTGCTCACTCCCGCGGTCTCCGACTCCCTGGCGGGCGGAGTCGAGTACCTGTACCGCATGGTCGGGACTGGGACCACGCTACGTAGTCCGGTGACGCCATTGCGCTGGAGTTGGAGCGAGTTCGGCGTGGTCCCCGGTTTGTGGACTCGCGACGGCACTCACGAGTTCATCTGCGGGTCGCGTGTTCGCGCCCCGACCGATTTTCCCGTCTACAACAACCACAACGGCTACGGCGTGGGCTGCGTCTCGGCAGACTTCATCTTCGGCATCGGGACATCGCCGCAGAACACCGCAGACGAGTCGCTCCGCTATGTCATGAAGGTGCTCCCCCAGTCGGTCAGCAACGTGGCCGCGAGCGCCGAGTCCGCCACCGTGCCCCTCACCTCGGTCTACGACCATCCGGTCCTTGAGGGCGGCGGCGTCGCGAAACCGGCGGCGAGCACCGGAGACGCGCGCGTCTACTTCCGCCTCAACCGGAACGACTGCGGCCTGGCATGCGTTGGCGACTCGTGCACCTGTCCCGCGGGGACGGCGTGCTCCAGCACGTTCCAATGCCTCCCCACGCGAACGGTGCGGATTCGCGCGGTCACCAGCTCGACGGGCTATGTGGACCTCACCACAGCCGAGGGCTCAGTGGAGCTCAACTGCGCCGACACCGTGACGACCGAGTTGTTCTTCGGGCCATCCTTCGGTGTCTCGAACAGCTGCTCCTGGCAGGCCGTAGATGGGCGATGCCACGTGCAGGCCGAGATGGCGGACACCAGCACCAACGGCGGCGCCGCCTACGGCCTCGGTGAGCGGGACGAGTTCTACTCGGACTCGGACGGCGGGGAGACGGTGCAGGGCTACAACACCACTTGTGTTCGCGTGACCGAGGGCGAAGCCGTCCCGGGCCAGTGAGGTGCGCCGGGTAGCCCGCGTTCAGAACCGCGCGGACAACCCCACCTGACCGTCGAGGCTCAGCATGGGAAGCACTACGGCCGGCTGCTCCGAGGGCGCGAGCCAGAGGAGCACCGCGCCGGTAACCACCGCGGCAGCGCCCACTCCAAGGAGGGTCAGCCCGGCCGGGTAAACCTTCGCCTGCTCCTCTTCGAGCTCCGAGAACTCGCGGTCGTAGGTGGCCCGGTCCAGGTGTCCCTCGGCGAAGGCGTCGTTGTTGTTCTGCAAGTCCCCCTGAAGCGAAAATGCGTGACCCACGAGACCGCCGCCAACGGCGACGAGAGCGACCCCCGCACCCAGCGTGCTCCAACCCCAGACGCCGACCTCGAGGGTGCTGGATGCTGCGAGCTTGGGGCCCGGCTCGACCGGCTGCACCGGGGGTGAAGGGGGCGGCGGCTCGACGGTGAGCACACTCTGAACGGGGGGAGTCTGCGACGACACGGAGATCAAGGTGACGTTGCCGACCCGTAGCGCGACGTCCCGCTCCTCCAACACGTCCGCTCCGCGACGCACCGACAGCCGTGCCGTCTGCCCGTCGCGCGCAGCGAGCCAGGGGGCTTCTAGGCTCTCGCCGTCGAGCATCACGGTGAGGCCTGGTTCGGGGACCGCGACGCGAACCAGGGCCGCGCGGAGCTTCAGCTGTGCCTCACACTCATCGAGCTGGCTGAGCGCCGGTAGCTCCTCCGGCGTGCGTTCGAGGGTCTCGGCCCGAACACGCTCGAGCCAGCGCCAGCACTCCACTAGCGCGTCCGAGGGCGACCCGGTGGTGCGAGCAAGCGCGTGCCAAGCCTTCGCGGTGTTGAGGCCATACTTGTAGCTCGGGCTGAGCGCGTAGGCGGAGCGCCACAGGGGGATCGCTGCGGCGTATTGGCGCGCGCGGTAATGCGTGAGCGCGCGTTCGTGCAGCACCTCTGCGGGGCCGTCGACCAGCAACGAGAGCGCGACCAGGCTAGCGAGCGTCATTGCGTGGGGCTGAGCGGCACGAAGCCGGTGGCCGGCGCCGACGGACCTCGCGGTTGGCTAGGGGGCGCCACGTCGCGGCCGCCGAACTCTTGCTGGGGCCGGGGCAGCAGAGCTCCCCGGCCCGGTTCACCTCCGCGCTCCCGCGCTCTGGTGAATTTCGCTTCGACGCGGCGTGGGGCCGTCTCACCGATGGTGGCGGTCGTGACTCCCCCGCTGGGATGCACCAGCAGCAGCGTACGGGACAGCCCTGGAGAGGTTGGCAGCTCGAGCGGTGTAGCGCCGAGGAGGTGCCCCCCCTCGAAGACAGCGGCGCCGCTGGGCGTGGACGTCACCGCCACGCCGATGTGGGTGGCGAGGTCGGCTCGTTCGCGCGCAGCTGAGCCCTCCGCGGCTCGCGGGTCCGGGCCGAGCATCGGCGCTGGGGGCTCGATGGCCGCGGGCTCGAACACGGCCACGGTGGGTTCGGCCACCGGCGCTGCCGCGGCGGGAAGACGCGCGGCGAAGAAGCCGACGGCCCCACCGAGCAGCGCCGCGGTTGCCACGGCGACCAGCCCCCGAGAACGGTTGCTCGATGAAGCACGGAGCGTAGCGCTGGTGTGGATTTCGGCGCTGGAGGTCGGCTCGTCCGCGGTAGGGGGGGCGCCCCTGGCAGGGGTCTCCAGTCGCCCGGGTGTGCTGTTCACCTCGTCGCTCAGGACCTGGCGGATGTGCGTGTGCGGTGGTCGCGCCAGTGGGTCCTTCGCCAGCAGCTCGGCCACGAGGCGGTCCAAGCGCGCCGACACGAGCGCTCGTGACGAGACCCGGGGCGCTGGCGCGTCGAGGTGCTGCGCGATAACTACGCCCCCGGGGCCAAGGAACGGCGGGGCTCCCGTCAGCAGCTGAAAGAGCACGACCCCCAGCGCGTAGAGGTCCGAAGCCGGTGTGGCGGATAGCCCGGCGATGACCTCCGGGCTGGTACACGTGGGCGTGCCCATCAGCTGCCCCGAGCGCGTGAGCGAGTCGGTCGCATCACTGTCCATCTGTGCCGCCAGCCCGAAGTCGAGGACCTTCACGAAGTCCCCGTAGATCCCTGCCCCCGAGAGACGCATGACGTTGGCTGCCTTGACGTCCCGATGGACCACCCCGGCGGCGTGAGCACACTCGAGCGCCCCCAGAACCTGCATCGCGATAGTTGCCGCTCGTGCGGGGGGCAGAGGGAGCGAGAGTGCAGAAAGCGGGACCCCCTCCAGGCGCTCCATGACAAGAAACGGCTCCCCCAGCGCCGACGTGCCCGAGTCCAAGACCGAGACGATGTGCGGGTGTTGTAGGAGGGCCACCATCCGCGCTTCGCGGGCGAAGCGACGGATCCTGTCAGTGCGGCTTAGCGCCTCCGATCGGAGCACCTTCACCGCCACCGCCCGCCCCGTGGGCTGGTGGACAGCGGCATACACCTCGCCCATGCCGCCACGCCCCAAGAGCTCTGAGAGGGCATAGCCGCCGGGAAGCACGAGACCCGTCATCCGCGGCGTGGAGGGCGCGTCCTGCGAAAGTGGGCTGAGCTCGGAGCCGTGGGGGCCGGGTCCCTCAGAGTGGCTGGTGTGCCGCAGTACCATGATCAGGTCAGGACCCTAGGAACTCCAGAGGAGCGAGTCAAGGTGCGGCGCCCGAACCGGTAACTGATGTTGGGGCCGGGGGCAGGGGAGCTCCCCGGCCCGGTTCACCTCCGCGCTCTCGCGCTCCGGTGAATTGCCGATGATGGGGTGTAGGTCACACCCGTCAGCGGCGCGAGTCGGCTAGCCCGGCATAGTCGAGCCATCGGTAGATCTGCCGACGGTCCTTTCCGTAATGCCGAGCCACCAGGTGGATCCGGCCGCCGTAGTGGCGCAGCGTTGTCTGGAGCTCATCGCGAGAGGGCCGCCCCCAAGGAACGCCGACAGTCGGTGGCGAATTGTCCGCCAGGAGGCCCGCCAGCGCCTCAGGGAGATGCGCGAGGGCAACCGGTGACTGCAGCGCCCCTCCCGGTGAGCTGGCGGGCGCCGCCCGTACCATGGCCTGCCTGACCGCGGCGCGGAGGCCCCGCACATTGTGAGGCCACTCTGCGATCATCAATGCCTCGACAGCGTCGACATGGAACGTGACCTCGGGCCCCGAGATAGCGGCGATGAGGTCGGGTATGTCGGCGCGTCGCTCGCCCAGGGCAGGAACGGTGATTGTCCACTCGGCCAGGCGAGCGAACAGATCGTCCCGGAACGAGCCGGCGGCCACCGCCGCCCGGAGGTCCTGGTGAGTGGCGGCGACGATGCGGACGTCGACGGGCTCTCCACGCGTACCACCGACCGGTGTGACCTCTCGGGTTTCGAGGACACGCAGAAGAGCGACCTGTGCCGGTGGCAGCAACTCGGCCACCTCATCGAGGAGCAGCGTTCCGCCCCGCGCCTCCCGGATGTGCCCCTCGTGCGGCGCCGTAGCTCCGGTGAAGGCCCCCTTCCGATGGCCGAACAAGGAGGCCTCGATGAGCTCGCGCGGGATGGCTCCGCAGTTCACCGCGTGAAATGGCCCTCTTCGGCCACTCGCCCGATGGAGCGCCTCAGAGTAGACCTCTTTGCCCGAGCCGGACGGCCCACTGAGGAGCACCGAGAGGTCGGTGGGCGCCGCCCGGAGGGTCTCGCGCAGAGCGGCCAACGACCGTGACCCGACAGCGACGAGCCCCGCTGGCACGAGCGGCGGCTCGGGCTCCCAACTGTCGACGACCATGAGGGAGTCGCCCACACGGAGGACATCCCCAAGCCGTAGGAGCCGCGTGGTGGTGGGTGCGCCATTTACACGGAGGCCATTCTTGGAGCCGAGGTCGCGAATTGCGGGGAGGCCGGCGCCCGAGGTACCAAAGGCGACGTGGTGTCGGCTCATCCGGCGATCGTCCACGGCCATCTCGCACGCCGGATCTCGGCCGAGGACATGGCCGTCGCCCAGGAGCCAGGCTCGACCAATGTTGGGACGATCGGGGGACAAGACCAGCCGAACACACGGCTCCCGTTCTTCGCGGTCCGCGAGGCGCAGCTCGGACTGACTGGTGGTGTCGGCGTGCGTCATGCGCCCGAGTATCATCGAGGGTTTCGCGCCCGTCGACCAAAGGGGACGGGGAGATCACTCGTCGAGGATGGTGAACTCGACCCGGCGATTCAGCTCGAACTCGGCGTCCGTCTTCTCCACGGGCACAATCGGCGTGCTCTCGCCGAAGCCCTCGGAGATCAGCCGACCGGGCGCCACGCCCTGCTTGACCAGATACTTCAGTACGGCCTTGGCGCGCGCTGCAGAGAGCGCCTTGTTGCGCGGGGCGGGGCCGCGCGTGTCGGTGTGGCCTTCGATACGGACCCGTGTGATCTGCGGGTTCGTGTTCATGATCTTGAGGACGGCCGCGAGCACCGGGTCGCTCTTGGGCATGATCACGGCCTTGCCGTAGAAGAAGTAGATCTTGTCCTTGATGATGATCTTGTTGCCTTCCACGTGGGCGAGCTCGTCCGGGCAGCCGTCCTCGTCCTCGATCTCGTTCACGGTCTCCGCGACCTTCGGACACTTGTCCACGCCCTTGCACAGCGCCTCGTACGCCAGCTGCTGGTGCGTCTCGCTCACCCACGCGTCACAGATCCCGTCGGCGTCGTCGTCTGGGTCGGGGCACCCGTCGTCGTCGTGTGTGCCGTCCACATCCTCAGGTTCGAGCGCGCAGGCGTCCTTGGCGTCCGGGATGCCGTCCTGATCGTTGTCTGGGTCCGGACATCCGTTGTCGTCCTCGAACTTGTCCTTGTCTTCCGGCGACTCCGGACAGCGGTCCGACCCGCGGCAGAGGGTGATCTCCGGCGCTGGCGCGGGCCGCTCAGCCACCCAGGGATCACAGAGCCCATCCTTGTCATTGTCTGGCTCCGGGCACCCGTCGGTGTCCTCGAGTCCGTCGTTGTCCTCGGGATCGCCCGGGCAGGCGTCGCCCTCATCGAGGATCCCGTCCCCATCGCGATCGCCGACCGGCTCGTGGAAGAAGTTGAACCCGGCGTAGACTCTAAAATCGGGCGAGGCGTAGCCCTGCGTGAGGCCGGCTCCAGCGCCCACGTCCACCGAGACCGAGGGAGCAGCGAGAACCCGTACGCCGGCCCGCGCCTCCATGGGCGTGCGGCCGGCGTCAGCAAAAGGGCTGGCCGCGGCGGTCCCTCCTTCGAGCTCGGCCAGGAGCACGACGGTCTCGGCCACGGGTACCGAGACCCCGAGGCGGAACAGCAGCTCGTCCTCGAGCACGAGGTCGGCGATGGTCGAGTCCTTCATCACGCGGTAGCCGAGCCCAAAGGCCACGCCGAACACCGGCAGGTCGTAGCTGAGCGAGATCCAGGGGGTGAAAGTGACCGACGGGCTGCCCATCGACTCGTCCACCAGCCGCCCCGTCGGCGCCGTGAGGGTGGGCGTGATCGCCAGGGCGAAGCGCTGGTCGTCCGTCTGGAAGAGCCGAAAGCGCGCGGCCACTTCGAGATCTCCGATGCCCGCGGTGCTGGGCTCCGCGCCACCCCCGATCCCCGCGCCCGCCTGAAACGCTAGGATCGGGAGCACCAGCCCCAGGTCGCACCAGTCAGCTACGGCGTAGGCGCCGCGGAGGTGCGCGAACACGGTGTCCGAGACGATCTTCCGAACGATCTCATCACTCTCCGTGTCTCGTATGACCAGCGGGTTTCGCTGGTACTCCGCGAGGAGGCCGATATTCCAGCTACCCGCTTTGCGGGTGGTCGCCTTCTGAACCGTGATGAGGTCCTGCATGAAGGGCGACGGGTGGAAGCTCGACACAGCCCCACCCGTCTGAGCCTTCGCGCTGGGTACCGCCCCCACCGCCGCGAATAGCAGCAGTGCGCCGAGCACACGCAGGGGGCCTCGACGCCACAAGAAGCCGGCAAGCACCACGAGCACCACGACGGCTCCTCCCGTTGCAGACCGGCCACGTGCACCGGGCGCTGCGCCGCACGCGCCGCCCGTGACGTCGAGCCCACCGTTCTGGCAGGCCTCACCGACACCGTTGCCGTCCCAGTCGTCCTGCGCGGCGTTCGGGACGCCGACGCAGTTGTCGACGGGGTTCAGGACGCCATCGTCGTCCCTGTCCGGGTCGCAGACGTCGCCGACGCCATCGTCATCCAAGTCGTCCTGGTCTGCGTTGGCGTCGTCGGGGCAGTTGTCGAGGCTGTCCCCCACCCCGTCCTGGTCGCGGTCAAGGGTCACGGTGGGGCTATCACACGCGTCACCGATGCCATCCCCGTCGCTGTCGGCCTGGGTCGGGTTGGCGTCGTCCGGGCAGTTGTCGAGGCTGTCGGCCACCCCGTCCTTGTCGCGGTCGTCGACGGCGGTGGGGGGATCACACGCGTCGCCGAGGCCGTCCCCGTCGCTGTCGGCCTGGGTCGGGTTGGCGTCGTCGGG
>SXOO01000276.1 GCA_005776725.1 Pseudomonadota bacterium
GCCCCACCCACCAGCCGGTCGAGCACGCGATGAGCCTCCGGCTGATCCCGGGGCTGCACGTGATCCGGCCCGCCGATGCCAACGAGACCGTGGGCGCTTGGCAGCTGGCGCTGGCCCGGGATCGCGGTCCCACCGCTATCCTGCTCACCCGCCAAAACGTCCCCACGCTGTCGGCGTCGACGCGGGATGGCGTCGCGCGCGGCGGGTACGTGGTCCGTGACGGCGGCGCGGCCCCGCGGGTCACTCTGATCGCCACGGGCTCCGAGGTCGCGGTGGCGGTCGCGGCCGCCGAGCGACTCGGAGCGGACGTTCGCGTGGTGAGCCTCCCCTGCTGGGAGGCGTTCTCCGCGCAACCCAAGGCCTACCGTGAGGAAGTGCTCGGCGCTTGCCCCCGGGTCGGGGTGGAGGCCGGTGTCTCACTCGGCTGGGAGCGCTGGGTTGGCGACGGGCTCATCGTCGGGCTCGACCGCTTCGGGGCCAGCGCGCCTGCCGAGCGCCTGGCGGCGGAGTTCGGCTTCACCGCCGAGGCCGTGGCGGCGCGGGTCGCCGAGTGGCTCGCCTGAGACCGCTTCTGGGTGACCGCGAGCGATGGCCTTCGATTGCCAGGTCTGCGGGGCGTGCTGCCGAAACCCGCGTCACAACCGAGCTCACGGGATCCAGGACTACGTCGACGTAGTACCGAGCGACCGGCTCTTCCAGCGGAGAGGCCTGCGCGACCGGTGGACCTTCCGGGCGCCTGAGGGCACGCACCACATGCGGCTTCGCGACGACGGGCGCTGTGTGGCCCTCGACGGCACGATCGGGCGCTTCGTGAGCTGCGGCATCTACGCGCAACGGCCGGAGGTCTGCCGCAAGCTGGAGCCTGGGACTCCCCAATGTCGGGAGGCGCGCGCGGAGCACGGCCTCTCCTAGCAGGGCGTGCCGGTGCCCCGTCGTTGGGGCCCCGGTCGTCTACACCGCCACGGTCTGGGCGGGGGGCAGCTCGTTTACGACCAACGCCTGATCGGCGCCTAGGAGGCGGAAGTCGGGGTGACGCGGTGCGCGCCCGGCCACCACGACCGTGCCCCTCAGGTGTTGAATCGCCGCGGCTTCGGAGGGGTCCAGGGTGGCCGAGCGTGTGCGGCCGCTCACGCCGCGGTATGCGACGGGGATCTGGCGAGCGATGACAACACTCTGGGCTTCGTGGGTCACGGCCACGGCGAACCGCTCGAAGCCCTGGAGTCCCGAGGTGGCGTCCGTGAGCGCGTTGACGATCGCGCGGGCGTCAGGCTCCTGGGTGCCCTGCGTGGCGCGCTGCAGCCGGTAGACCACCCGCGCCATCAGCAGCTGCACGGGGCCCGCGAGACCGCCGATCTGCCGCACGAAGTCTTCTTCGCGCTCCGACGCGGTGGGCTGCGACGCCGGCGGCGTGTCGCCGACCATCCCAAAGACCCACCCTTTGTAGCGGAAGGGCTGGGTTCGGTGCGGCACGAACGGCTGCTCGTGGCCATCACCAACGGCCATGAGGCGGCTCGCGCGGACGCCCGGATCGATGAACGAGTCTAGCGGCTGGCCCGCGGCGAGCGGCGCCCTCTGGTGCAACACCTCCACCGATGAAGCGAAGAGCGCGGCGCCGAACGCGCCATCCGAGGAGAGCGATCGCTCACCGCCCGAGAGCCCGGCGAGGTCGACGACCCGACGTATCAGCTTGCGGTCGTTCGTAGTCGCCAGAAGGAGTAGTGCGTCAGTCATTGGGGCCTCCAAAGTCGACGCGCAGGGGGACGGCACGGCGAGCCGGGCGCGACGGCGCGAGCGTCGCATCTCGATCTTACGGAACAACGGTCAGGTTGCTGAAGTTCCCGTTCGTTTCGTTCTTCGCCGCCACCAGAACTCCACGGTTTGACACCCTCAGGACCCGCACCCACACTCGCAGTGTGTCGACCGCCGTTCCCGGGTCCGTGCCCGCAAATCTCGACGCCGAGCGATGGATTCTCGGTGCTGTCCTCAAAGACCCGTCGCAGCTCTCCAGCCTCTCGGACGGGCTCGAGCCGGAAGACTTCTTCCTGGAGGCTCATCGGCACGTCTGGAAGGCGGTCACCGACCTCTTCGGCCGCGCGCTGCCGATCGACGTCGTGTCCGTGGGTGAAGAGCTGCACCGGGCGCGCATGCTGGAGGCCATCGGCGGGCCGCTCTTCCTCCGCGACCTCATGCTCGAGGCGGGCACAACCGTCGGGCTCTCGCACCACGTCGACATCGTGAAGCAGAAGTCGTTGGTTCGGCGGATGATCTCCGCGGCCACTGCGATCGCGACGGAGGGCTACAACCCCGAAGTCGAGGTCACGCAGTTCCTCGACGACGCGGAGAAGAAGGTCTTCGGCGTCCTCACGGGCGGCCGGCGCCGCGACGTGCGTCGCATCGACGAAGTGCTCACCGCCACCATGGAGCTGATCCAGAATCAGATCGCCGGCGGCGGGAAGATGACCGGCATCCCCACGGGCTTCGACCAGCTCGATCGGCTCCTGAACGGTCTTCAGAGGAGCGACCTCCTCGTCCTTGCCGCGCGCCCCGCCATGGGAAAGACCGCGCTCGCGATGAGCATCGCGCTTCACGCCACGCTGAACGAGGGGCGCTCGGTGGTGGTGTTCAACCTGGAGATGGGCGCCGAGCAGCTGGTGATGCGCCTCCTGTCCAGCGAGGCGCACGTGGACCTCAAGGAGATCCGCGGCGGCCGCCCCTCCATGGACGACTTCCGCCGGCTCGGAGAGGCTGCCGCGCGTCTCGCCGAGGCCAACCTCTTCCTCGATGACTCACCCGCGGTGTCGCTCGCCGACGTCCGCGCGCGCTCCCGCCGCCTTGCACTCGAAGGCAAGCTGGACCTCATCCTCATCGACTACCTGCAGCTCATGAAGCCCCGCTCGCCCACGCTCCCACGCGAACAGCAGATCGCGGAGACGAGCCGTGGCCTCAAAGAGCTGGCGAAGGAGCTGAAGGTCCCGATCATCGCGCTCTCTCAGCTCTCGCGGGCCGTGGAGGCGCGCACGGACAAGCGCCCGATGCTCTCGGACCTCCGAGAGTCGGGGTCCATCGAGCAGGACGCAGACATCATCATGTTCGTGTACCGCGACGAGTACTACAACCCGGACTCCGCCGACAAAGGTGTGGCGGAGATCATCGTGGGTAAACAACGTAACGGTCCCACAGGAGTCGCCCGGGTGGCCTTCGTCGACCGCTACGCCAAGTTCGGCAACCTCTCGGCTGCCGCGGAGTTCTGATTGTTCGAGACCACGTCCTTGTTACCAACGCCCCGCGGGGAGCTGCCGCTGGGGCGCCTCCTCGACGCGCTGCACTTCGCAGCCGAGGCGCACCGCCGGCAGCGTCGAAAGTCCGAAGCGGCCACCGACGCCGACGCGGTGCCTTATATCAACCACCCGATCCGCGTGGCCTGGCTCGTCGTCGAGCACGGGCAGGTGTCAGACCTCTGCGTGCTCCGCGCGGCGATCTTGCACGACACCATCGAGGACACCGGCGTCACCCACCCCGAGCTCGCGCACCGCTTCGGCCTGCGAGTGGCCGACACGGTGAACGAGGTCACCGACGACAAGTCTCTCCCAAAGGCCGAGCGGAAGGCCCAGCAGGTGATTCACGCGGCGCACCTCAGCGTGGGGGCCGCGGCGATCAAGCTCGCCGACAAGATCGACAACCTCACCGACCTCATCGCCGCCCCGCCCGCGTGGCCGCTCGACCGAAAGCGGGCCTACTTCGACTGGGCGGAGACGGTGGTGCGAGCCATCCCCGCGCCCAACCCCGGCCTCCTTGAGGTCTTCGAGCGCGTGCTGGCGAGCCGACCCTGAGCAACGGCTAAGGCTGGGGCGCTTGCTCCGGTCTCTCGGCGGCGCCCCGTGGGCCGACGATCACGAACTCCACGCGCCGGTTCTGCCAGTTGTAGTCCGGGCCCACGCCCGGCACCTTCAGCCGCTCTTCGCCGTACCCCTGACTCTGCAGGCGCGCGGACGCTACGCCCCGGCTCACGAGACCACGCGCCACGGCCGCGGCCCGCACCCGAGAGAGGTTCAGGTTGTAGTCACGCTCTCCGTCGCCGCTGGCGTGGCCCTGCACCTCGAGACGCACGATCTCCGGGTGGGTCAGCATCACGAAGGCCACCTGGTCGAGGATGTCTTCGTATTCGGCGGGTATTCCGGCGTCGTCCCAGGCGAACCGGACCAGGGCGGACTCGAGGACCTCGATGCGGCCCGCCGCTGCGTCGAGCCGCACCAGGTCCGGGTCGGGACAACCGTCGCGGTCGAGCGTTCCGTTCGGCCGCTCCGGCTCGAGCGGGCACTGGTCGTCGATGTCGGCCACGCGGTCCCCATCGTTGTCGCGCTCCGGGCAGCCGTCGCCGTCTTGGAAGCCGTCTTCGTCTTCCGCTTCGTCTGGGCAGCGGTCTACCGCGTCGAGGTGGCCGTCGTCGTCGCGGTCTCCGTCTTCCGGGCAGCCATCCCCGTCGTCGACGCCGTCGATGTCCTCGGCTTGGTCCGGACACCGATCGATGGGGTCTGAGACGCCGTCGCCGTCGTGGTCCGCCGGGGCGACGGGCGCCTCCTCGCGCGGCCGGACCCACCCGACGGAAGCCATCAGCCGACCCGCCGGGCTCCCCGCTGCCTCGAGTACGCCCAGGCCACCGCCGAGCGCGAGCTCGAGCCCGTGCCGGTTGCGCCACGCCGCGGCGGCAGAGACCTCCAGCGCGGTCTCCTCCTCATTGCCGAACGGATCCCGCGCCAGCGCTCGCGCGAAGAGCCTCAGCGCGAGCGTGAGCCGGTGGTCGAGGAGTCCGGCCTCGAGGCTCGCGCCGATAGTCAGCGTGTCTCCGCGGTCGAGGTCGGCGAATGTGCCGCGCCCCTCGAAGCCGTAGCCCACTGCGCCATGGACTTGCAGTCCGTGGCCAAGCGCACCGCCCGCGGCGATCTCGAGCTCACCCGCGACCTGGCCGCCGCCTCGCAGCGAGCCTGGATCGCCCGTGGGGGCTACGAGGGTACCGATGAGCGCGAGCTGCACCGGGCTTCGTCGCCACCACTCCATCGGGGCCAGCTTGGCCCAGACGCGGACGTCCCCGAGACCTGGCGACAATCCTCCGCCGTCGAGCCCCTCGCCGCGCGTCGCGAGCACCGTGGGGACGTCGAGCCCGAGGTCCGCGCCGTCCCACACGCCGAACGCGGCGTGCGTGGTGAGCACCGCCCGATCGCCGACGAGATCCGCGGGATCCTCGCCCTCGCGGCGCAGCGCATCGTGAAGCCACTCGACGGAGAGCCCGGCGCCCACGCCAAGGCGACCCAGCGTCGAGGGCGATTGCGCCCCGAGCAGCCCCGTGCCCGGCGCCGTGAGTCGCGTGGTGAGCACGTCGAAGCCCTCGCCGGCTTCGGCCCGTGGCGACAGGAGCAGCAGGAGCGCGAGAGCGCCGCGGCGGCGGAGCAACAGCCCGGCGAGCAAGAACGCCCAGACCAGGCCCTGGCCTCCGGTCTCGCCGTCGCTCGAGCAACGAAGCCCGCCCCGGAGCGAGCCCAACGAGCGCTCCTCGGTGTCACAGGCCGCGCAGGCACCGGGAAGTCCTGGCTCCAGTGGCGGCGTCGCCGGCTCCGACGTGACCCACGGGGGACTGAGGGCCGGGATGGGCGCGCCGTAGGCCGGGCGGACCAACGAGGGCGCGGGGCGCGGCCACCGCCAAGTACCGCCGTGCTCGACGCCGTCCATGGCGTCGGCTGAATCGACGGCGCCTGCGGCGTCGTCGGCGTCCGCAGAGTCGTTCGCGTCGGCGGTGTCCGCGGCGTCCGCGGAGTCGTCGGCGTCCGCGGAGTCGTTCGCGTCCGCAGCGTCGGCGGCGTCGGCGGTGTCGGCGGCGTCAGCGGCGTCAGCGGCGTCGGTGGTGTCAGTCGCATCTCCGGCATCGCCCGTGTCTCCGGGTTCCCCGGCGTCGGTCGCGTCGTCAGGGTCGACGTAGTTCGGGATCCCGTCGTCGTCCGCATCGCCGTCGCCTTCGTCGGAGTCGGGCGAGCCGTCGTCGTCGCTGTCGAGGTCTAGGCGGTTCGGTGTGCCGTCGCCGTCGGCGTCCGGGTCCGCTTCGCCATCGACCGTTGCGTCCACCGTCTCCTCCGCTGCGTCGAGCAGGCTGTCGTCGTCGCTGTCGGGGTCGAGGAAGTCAGGTAGCTGGTCGAGGTCCGTGTCGCGCGGCGGGGTCCAGACCACCTTGTCGCCCGCCTCGGCCGCGTCGCGGATCCCATCGCCGTCCGAGTCTTGGTCACGCGTATTGGGCAGCCCGTCGCCGTCCGCGTCGTCTTGAGCACAAGGGTCCGATCCGACCTCGAACGGGTCGGCCAGTGAGTCGGAGTCGGTGTCTGGGCTCCAGGGCGCGGTCTCCCAGGGGTCGAGCAGGCCGTTGCGGTTACAGTCCTCTACGCCATCCAGGATCCCGTCCGCGTCCGTGTCGGCCACGAGGGGGTTCGTCGTGGTCCAGGGATCGGCGTCGCCGGCACCGCCCAGCTCCAGCGCGTCGGACAGCATGTCGAGGTCTGTGTCGGGCGACATGGGGTTGGCCCCCCAGATGTACTCCGAGGCGTTGTCGAGGCCGTCGCTGTCCGGGTCGTCCGCGCCGGCGTATGCGAGGTTGCCGAAGGCGGAGAGCTCCCACGTGTCCGGGAGACCATCCGCGTCGCCGTCCGAGGCCCGCGCCTCGCGTGTCCCGAGGGCCACGAAGCAGACCACGGAGCAGACCACGAGCCAGGGGTCGCGCACATCGCCGATGAACCAAAGCCAGCACGACGCTCGGTGGGACGTCACGAGCACTGAAGCCTCTCCGGGGACCCGCGGCGGTCCCCTGTGTTGATCGCTCCGGGGGGGGCCGGAGTCGCGCAGCCCTGGAGAACGTGACAAGGCGGGCCGCCGTAAGGCCTCGCGCACTGACCCGCTCGGCGTCTCTGACGACTCATGGTCGCGGGTGTCGCGTGCGGTACAGTGTCGCGGTGCGTGTCTTCGTCCTGCTCCTCGTCGCGTCCACGGCCTCAGCGCGCGAGCTGCTCCTCTCACCGCCCACCGGGCCCGACGCGGTGCTGCCCACGGGCGTAGCGGCCCCAGATCCCGACGGCGGCGTGGCGCTCACTCCAGACGCGTACAGCAGCGCAGGCGGCCTCTTCTGGACGTGCCCGATCGCGTTCGGCAAGGGTGCCTCAGTCCTCATCGAGGCCGAGGTGGTGATGGATGGGGAGCAGGGAACGGAGGGCGCTGATGGCATCGCCTTCGTGTTTCACGCCCACGCGCGCGGCCCCACTGGCCTCGGCGCCACAGGCGGCGAGCTGGGCTATGGGGGGCTCGCGCCCGGCGTCGCCCTCGAGCTCGACACCTACAAGAACCCCGCCGATCCCAACGGGAACCATGTCGCGTGGACCTCGACCATCTCCCCCGGGGTTCACCTCGGCGTCGCGGCGGTGCCCTTCGATCTCAACGGCCCCCCCGCCGAGGGCGCCGCTCCGCCGGTGACCGCCGTGCGAATCGTCCTCGATGGGACCGGCGGGAACGTGCGGGTCAGCCGTGGCGCCGCGTCGGTCCAACTGGCGTTGGACGTCGCGCCTATGGACGTGCTGGGAGAGACGGCCTACCTCGGTGTGGTCGCTGGTACAGGCGCCAAGCGCAACCGGCATCGCGTACTCCGCTGGTCGGTCGTGGTCAGCGACCAGCCCGACACTGACGGCGACGGGGCCCTCGACACCTGCGACGACGACGACGACGAGGACGGGCTCCCGGACGCCAACGACCTGTGCCCGCTGGTCCAAGATCCCGAGCAGCGCGACCGTGACCGCGACGGCTTCGGCGACGCGTGCGATCCGGACGGCGACGCCGGGGCGTCGGCCGATCCCGACGGAGACGGTCTGCCAAATGACGTCGAGTCAGGGCACACCGACCCTACAGATCCCGATAGCGACGGCGACACCGTCACCGATGGGGACGAGGTGGGAGCCGCCAGCACCGCCGAGGGGGCGCCGGTGACCTTCGCCAACACCGACGGCGACGCCTTCATCGATGCGCTGGACGCAGACAGCGACGGCGACGGGGTCCTCGACCTCGAGGAGGCGGGTGACGCCCAGCTCGAGACTCCGCCCGTCGACAGCGACGTCGATGGCCTGCCGGACCTTCGTGACCCTGACAGCGACGGCGACGGCATCCCAGATGGCCGCGACAACTGCCGCACCGTGTCCAACCCAGCGCAGCTGGACGTCAACAAAGACGGCGCCGGCGACGACTGTCTCGTGGGCGCGACGCCTCCGCCCGGTGACTCTGCCGGCTCTGCGGGCGACCGCCCCGCCCAGAGGGGCACGGGGTCTCGAACATCTTCCCCCACGGCCGCGGCAAGGACGCGTGGCTCGCCCGGCGACCCCCCGGCCGAGGCAGGCGGCACTGCCGCTACCTGGGGCCACATCCCCGCGGGTTCACGGCCAGTGCGCCCTGGGGCACCCGCCAGGGTGCTGGCGGCCGCCGGGGGAGACGACCCGGCGGCCGACGGGCCCGGTGTTCGCCCGGACGCCCCGGGAAGCCTTCGCCCGGTAGGGCTTGCGCCCGCTTCCCGGCCAGAGCCCGAGGAGTTGCCGACCCCCACGGCAGCCGCTGGAGCAGGGGGCCGCGCGCGCCCTACCGCGCAAGCGCCCCGATCACCCGGTGGTCAAGGCGCGGCAATCGACGATTCGACCGCGGGGTCCTCGCTCGAGGTGCTGGTGCCCGCCGCCGCGGTGCTCCTCGCGCTCGTCCTGGTCTGGCGCATCGCCCGTCGGCGCTGAGCGGCGCCCGGGTGCCACTCAGCGCCCGCGGCGGCCCCCGCGACGCCGTCTGGGAGGGCCTGGTGCGTGAGGTCCGTGTTTCTGCGATCGCCTCGTCCTCTACGACGTGGGCGCGCGCCGCGAGCGGTCAGCGCAGCACGGCTCGCGTCGCGTCAGCGGCGTTGTCACGTACCGTGGCCCCGTGGGCCGGCACGACCGCCGCGAGCGGCGCGGCCTCGACGCGCTGGCGAACGTCCGCCTTCCACGCCGCCTTGTCCTTCACGAAGACCATCGCGGGCACCGGGTTGAACCGGTACCCCGTGCCCCCGCCCAGCATCCCGAAGATCCAGCTGAACGGGGCCTTGGTGTCGCCCGGACCCGTGTTGGACACGAGGTCACCCATGAACCACACATCGCCGACCGGGTTCGCCGCCCGTACGATGAGGTCGGCCACCTTCATCCCCGCGGGCACAACGAACTCGACCAGGCCCGCTAGTGCCGGCGTGAGCTCGTCCAGCGGCCGATACGGGACCTCGCGGCTCTTGGCGCCAAGGCGGGGTAGCGACCCCGTGGGAGCGTACGAGACGGCCTGCGGAAAGCGCTTTCGCCAGGCGGGCTGGCCCATGTGATGGAAGCCGTTGTTGGCGACGAGCGCGCTCACCCCTCCGTCGCTCCCCAGGGCGTCCAGCGCAGACTCGGGCGCCCCGCAGCAGGGGCTGACGACCGCCCACGACCGGTCCGGCAATCGGGCGGCGAAGGAGTTGGCGAGCCCAGGCCCGAACGAGTACCTGAGGACCCTGACGTTCCCGTCGGGCGTAACATTCTCCCATTGGTGCAACACGGCGGCTCCTTGTCTGGGCTGCCGTTGGGCGCCCGGTCGGGACGACTCTCACTGTGTCCCGCATGGAACGCCGCGTGCCGCGGCTCGTCAAGACCACGCGCGCTTGCGCTACCAACCGAGAACCAACCCGCGCGAGGGCAGGTAGGGGAGCCCGTGTTCGATTCAACTTTCGTCGATTCTCTCCCGGGCGACCCGCGCGCTGACATCGCCCCGAGGCAGGTGCGCGGCGCCGCCTGGTCACGGGTCACCCCGACGCCGGTCAAGGCCCCGCGGATCCTGGCCTGGATTCCGGAGGTGGCGCAGCAAGTTGCGCTCCCTGAGGTGGCCCCGCCAGAGGCCGCCGAGATCTTCGGGGGCAACCGCGTGCCGCCTGGGTCGGCGCCGTATGCGGCGTGTTACGGCGGCCACCAATTCGGGAACTGGGCGGGTCAGCTGGGCGATGGGCGCGTCATCACGCTGGGCGAGCGGCGGGGCGTCGACGGCCTCTCGCGCGAGGTGCAGCTCAAGGGCGCGGGGCCCACGCCTTACTCGCGCGTCGCCGACGGCCGCGCCGTGCTCCGCTCGTCGCTTCGCGAGCTGGTGGCCAGCGAAGCCATGTTCCACCTCGGGGTGCCCACGACTCGGGCGCTGGCGCTGGTGGCAACGGGCGACGGCGTGGTCCGCGACATGTTCTACGACGGCAACGCGGGCGTGGAGCCAGGCGCGATCTGCGTCCGCGTCGCGCCCACCTTCATCCGCTTCGGCACCTTCGAGCTCCCAGCCGCAAACGGTGACGCCGAGCTCCTAGGGCGTATCGCGCGGTACACGATCGATCGGTACTTCACGGAGGGTGGCGCTTCGCCCGACGTGCCGGAGTTCTTCACCTCGGTTTGCCGGCGCACCGCGAAGCTCATGGTCGAATGGCTGAGGGTGGGCTTCGTTCACGGCGTGATGAACACGGACAACCTCTCGATCCTTGGGCTCACCGTGGACTACGGCCCCTTCGGCTTCCTCGACGCCTTCGACCCGGGCTGGACACCCAACACCACGGACGCCGCCGGTCGTCGCTATCGCTACGGCAATCAGCCGCAGATCGGCCTCTGGAACCTGTCGCGCCTCGCCGGCGCGCTGAGCGAGCTCTGCCCAGATCACGACGCGCTCGCCAGCGGCCTCGAGCTGTACCGCCGCGAGGTCGAGTCCGAGCAGCGGCGGATGTTCCTCACCAAGCTGGGCCTCGAGGCCCATGAGGACTCGGCCGTGGACGCGGCGCTGCTCGGCAGCCTCTTCGAGCTGCTCACCGCGGCCGAGACCGACATGACGCTGTTCTTCCGGGGGCTCGCCGAGGGCGACGTGAGCCCGGCGTTCTACGGCGAGCCGCCCCGACAGCTGAGCGCCTGGCTTGGCGCCTATGAGGCGCGCGCAGCGACCCACGCCTTGCCGCAACGCGTGGACCGAATGAACGCGGTCAACCCGCTCTACGTGCCGCGGAACTACTTGCTCCACGAGGTGATTGTGGCCACCGAGGCCGGCGATCTGGCGCCGCTCCACGAGCTGCTGGAGGTACTGCGGCGGCCTTATGAGCGGCAGCCCGGGCGCGACCGATGGGCTGCCCGCCGGCCGGACTGGGCGCGGCAGAAGGCCGGCTGCTCGATGTTGTCCTGCAGCAGCTGAACGTCCTGTCTGACGCAGCGACCGGCGCATGACCTCGGAGGTAATGGTGCAGCCGCGCCATGGCAGGCAGGGTTCGGCTCGGAGGTAAACCATGTATCGAGTCGTCCTTTATGCCGTCTTCGCCGCCTTCACCGCATTCTCCCTCTGGGTCACCTGGGAGAAGGGCTACTTCGCGTTCCTCGACGTCCCCATGAGCTCGCTCTGGGGGTTGCAGGTCACGTTGGACCTCGCCATCGCCGTCGGGCTCTTCACGTTCTGGATGATCCCGGACGCCCGTCGCCAGGGCATCCCTGCCTGGCCCTACCTGCTTGCCTGTGTGACCGTGGGCTCCATCGGTGCGCTGGGTTATCTCGTGCATCGCTCCCTGCGAAGCCCGGAAGCGGCGTGGCGCAACGCCGGGGAGCCGATTCGCGTTGGAGCCCGGTAGGACGGGCGACCGCGCCTCGACAGCGCCCTCGTTCGCAGTCCCGCGCGCCGCCTCGATGACGTGTCTGCCGACGACCTGGCCGACATCATCGCCTTCATCAAGGCGGGCTGATAACCGGGACCCCTGAGCTTCCCGGCCGGGACGAGCGCGCGTGGGGCAGAGCGGCGGCTGATTGATGTTGTCCTGCAGCAGCTGATCGGTTCCCATGGCGCGTTGATCTCCCGGAGCCGGAGGCCCCCCCTTGAACGCGGTCCACCACCTACGCGCCATCAGCATCGTCGAGGGCATCTCGTACCTCGCCCTGGTGCTCGTCGCGATGCCTCTCAAGTACCTCTTCGAGACGCCCGGCGCGGTGCGCATCGTGGGTGCTCTCCACGGGCTCCTGTTCCTCATCTTCGTGCTCCTCTGGGTGCGGGCGGTTCTCGACCGCTCGGGGCGCCTCGGGCTCTTCGGCCTCGTGGGTCTGGCGTCGCTGCTGCCCTTCGGGTTCCTGTTCGTCGACAAGCGCCTGCGCGAGGAAGCGTCGCGGCCCGTATGACCCCCGACGTCCTCGTGATCGGGGCAGGCACCGCGGGTGCCGCGGCGGCCTATCATTGCGCGCGCCTCGGTCTCAAGACGCTGTGCGTAGACCGCCGGGCCCTCGACGGCGCCGGCGCCCGGTGGGTCAACGCGGTCCCTGCGACCTCGTTCGATGAGGCGGGCCTGGCTCGACCACAGGGTGACGAACGGTGCGCCGAGGGGCACGCCTTCCACCTTGTCGCCGGTTGGGGGCCCGAGCGTGTGACGGTGAAGGGACACGGCGCGGTCGAGACCGACATGCGCCTCCTCATCGACCGCCTTCAGCGCCTCGCCCTAGCCGCGGGCGCGCAGCTCCAGGGAGACACCCGCGTCACGCTGGGACCCACGGGAGCCGTGCAGCTCGACGGCGGTGCTCAGCCGGCGGAACACGCCGTCACCGGCGCCCTCAACCCACGCTGGATCGTGGACGCTTCGGGCTATAGCGCCCATTGCGCGAACCCCCGCCCGCCCGAGCACCTCTGCGCCGCCGCGCAGGAGGTGCGCGACGTCCACGACTGGACCCGCGCTCGGGGTTACTTCGAAGGGCAGGGGGTCGCCCCGGGCGACACGCTCTGCTTCACCGGTGTCGCCGGCGGGTTCTCGATCGTGAACGTGCGCCTCGAACACGACGGGATCTCGTTGCTCACGGGCAGCATACCGGGGCGTGGCTATCCCTCCGGGACCGAGCTCCTCGCGCGCTTCGTGGGCGAGCAGCCGTGGATCGGGCCGCGGCGCTTCGGAGGCGCTCGCGTGATCCCGCTGGGCCGTCCGGCGTCGCGCCTCGTCCACGGCAACGTGCTACGCCTGGGCGATGCGGCCGGCCAGGTCTTCTCGGCGCATGGCTCCGGTATCGGCGCCGGGATGGTCGCGGCGCGGATGCTCGCGGAGGCCCTGTCACGAGAGGCTCCCAGGGAGTACGCCGTTGGCTGGCAGCGTCGTTTCGGCGGCACGCTGGCCGCCTATGATGCCTTTCGGCGGTTCTCTGAGACGCTGCAGCCGGACGACCTTCGGGCGCTGATGCGCGCGGGCGTGGTGGGCGGACCCACCGCGGTCGCTGGGCTTCAGCAGGTCCTGCCGTCGCTCGCGGACCTGCTCCCCGCGAGCAGCGGCGCCCTGCGCGAACCTCGGCTCACCGCACGCGCGCTCAGGGTCGTGGCCAAGATGGCGGCTCTCGCGGCGCTCTACCGAGCCTATCCGTCCGAGCCGTCCGGCCTCGCGCGCTGGGAGGCGGCCGTGAGCCGCGTGGCGGGCGTCAATTGAGCCCCGGAGAGCGCCTGAGCTCGGGCCGCCTGGGGCGCGCGACCACCGCCCGAGCGGTGGCCGTCGCGCTCTTCGCCGCGGCTTGCGGCTCCGAACCGGAGGTGGGCGGCGTGCGACGGCCCCCGGCGCAGGCGGTGGAGGAGGCGCTGCTGGGCACGGAGGCGTCGTGCACCCAGGGCGCCGAGTGTGCCACGGGCGTCTGCGCGGAGGCGCGTTGCATCTCGCTGGCGGACGGGGGCTACGTCTGGAAGGCGCACACGATCGCCAACGCGCTTCGGGGGCCTCTGGCCACCGCCCAGGGTCTGGACGCTGCCCAGAGCCTGTTGGAGAAGCTGCGGGACTCCGAGGGCCTCGGTCTTCAGGAGGGCGTGGCGGTGTTCATCGGGGCGAGCGGCGTCGAGGCGCTCGCGCCCCTGTTGGAGCCCCTGTTGGCGTCTGAGTCGAAGCGCGTGGCGCTTCAGGCGCAGCTCGCCGTGCTCCGCCTGGGGCGGCGCCTGGAGGAGGCGCGCCTCGAGGCGCTACTCACGCACGACAACGCGGTGGTCCGCTTGGCCACGGTGGACTCCCTGTCCGGCGCGCTGCGACGCGAGTCGCAGCAGGCGTCGCGGGCGACCGGAGCGACTTTGGCCACGGTCAACGACCTGTCCTCGTGGCTCCTGGACGCGGCCCTCGGTGACGCGGACCATCGAGTGGTGCAGCGCGCCCTGGTGGGGCTGACCGCGGCGCCTCGGCCGGAGCCCAACGTGATCGACGAGCTGCGCGAAATCGGTCTGAACGCGACCGAGGGGTTCCTCGCCCACGACGTGGCGAGGCTGCTCCGGGCCTGGGGCGAGTCACCCTAGGCGGACCGAGAGCCGCAGGCCTGGCCCGCTGCCTCGATCCGGCCCGGGGGACCCGGGCTCCTGCTTAGGACTCGATACCGGCGAAGAACCAGCTGGTCTCGAACGCGGCGGTCTCCGGGGCGTCCGA
>SXOO01000277.1 GCA_005776725.1 Pseudomonadota bacterium
CACGCGTGACCAAGGTGGACGTGCGCATCGTCGCGGCCACCAACCGGGTCTTGCGCGAGCGCGTGGCGCACAAACAGTTCCGGGAAGACCTGTACTACCGACTCGCCGTGGTCACCCTCGAGCTCCCCAGCCTACGTGAACGGCTGGAGGACGTGCCGACCCTAATCCGCCACTTCCTCGACAAGAATCGGCGCGACGGCCTCGGCAAGGTGCGTGAGATCAGCCCTGAAGGCCTGCGGCTCCTGATGCGCTACCGCTGGCCGGGCAACGTCCGAGAGCTCGAGACGGTGATCAAGAACGCGTCGATCTTCTGTGAAGGCGACACGTTGCGGCCGGAGGACTTCTCCAACTTCCCCGGCATCGTCGGCGTGGAGCACACGGCGGCGCCCCCGATGTCCCACGCAGTGAGGCCGCTCGGTGAGCTCGAGCGCGAGGCGATCGTCCACGCGCTCGAGGTGTTCAGCGGCAACAAGAAGAAGGCGGCCGAAGAGCTCGGGATCGACCGGCGCACCCTCTACAACAAGCTCGCGCAGTACGGCATCGCCGTGGAACGTCGGGCTCAGGTAATGGACAAGGACGACTGACGTGACACTTCCAATGAACACCCCCCGCCGACTCGCGAGCGTGATCTCGCTGTGTGCGGTCCTCGCCTCGAGCATCGCCACCGCCGGGAACCCGCAGGTCGACGGCCTCGTCGAGAGCGCTAACGAGGCGCGCAAAGTCGGCAAGGTGGACGCGGCGATCGCCACGCTGAAGACGGCCGTCGGGATCGACGGGCGCCACGAGGGAGCCTTGATCGCGCTGGGCCGGGCTTACGGCGCCAAGCAGGACTACGTCAACGCCGAGAAGACCTTCCTCGACCTGCTCACGCGGGTGAACCCCAAGGCGATCGACGCGCAGCGCTACCTGGCGCTCGTCTACTTGCGGAAGGGTGATTCCGCCAAGGCGCTCGAGTGGGCCAACAAGGCGTTGGCCGCGGCGCCGAAAGACCCGGAGAGCCAGCAGCTCCTCGTGCAGATCCACCTGTCGAAGGGCGAGTACGACAAGGCGATCGCGGCCGCCAACCTCGTCCTCGCGGCGGACAAGAACGACCCGGACGCGCTGGCTGCGATGGCCATGGCCTACGCGGGCAAGAAGAAGACGGGAGAGGCCATCAAGTACGCGGAGCGCCTGTCCAAGGTGGCAAAGGGCGACATCGGCGTCGACTTTCAGCTGGCAGGCCTCTACGCGCAGTCTGGCAACACCAAGAAGGCCAAGGCCACGCTCGACGGGATCGAGAAGAAGGCCGCGAACAGCCCGGCAGCCCTCGAGCAGATCGGGGCGGCGTACGCGATGATGGGCAACGCCGACGACGCGCTGCGGCTGTTCAACAAGGTGCTGGCCAAGGAGCCCAAGAACCCAGCGGCGCTCCTGGGCGCAGCGAGCGTGCAGGCCACGAAGGGCCAGTTCGACGTGGCGAAGAAGAACGCGGAAGCGGCCCGGGACGCGGTTCCGAAGTCCGCGGAGCCCCACCGTACCCTGGCGGCCATCGCGGCGGCCCGAAAAGACCTGAAGGGCGCCGAGGCGTCGCTGCGGGCCGGGATCGCGCTCGAGCCGAAGCGCTCCGACCTGCGCCTGTCACTCGCGGGCGTCCTGGTCGAGGTCAACCGGCTGGACGAGGCGATCGGCGAGTTCGAGACGGTGCGCAAGGCCGCCCCGAACGCGAAGGAGCTGCTCACGCCCCTGTGCCAGCTGTATCGGAAGAAGGCCGACAAGACGAGGGGCAAGGACGTCTGCCTGGCCGCGTGCAAGGAAGCGGGCGTCAAGCCGGAAGAGTGCGCCGTCCCCTGAGCTGAGCGCATGCAGGTGCCATTCAGCTGCCATTGGCCCACCGCCCACGACGCGCCGGCCAGCGCGTCCCAGACGGAGTGGCGGGGCCTACCTTGTGAACCCGGACGCGCGCGTGCTACCCGTTCGCGCCTCGACTCGTAGGAAGAGCACCATGAAGATTGCAGTGATTGGCAGCGGCGGCGCTGGGACCACGGCCAGCTGGCTGCTGGACGAACGCCACGACGTGACGGTGTTCGAGAAGAACCCGATCCCCGGCGGGCACGCGCGCACCACCATGGTCCCGCTCGGCGGTACGCCAAGGCCTGTCGACGACGGCTTCGTGTGGTTCAACGAGGGCCTCTACCCCACGCTGCACCGGCTCCTCGCTATTCATGGGCTCGAGAAGGTGATGCTGAAGCTCGGCGCGTCGTTCACCGACACGCGGACCGGTCGCTCGTTGACGCTCCCCCCGAAGGGCGTGGGCGGCGCGCTGCGCATGGCCTCGTCCTGGCGGACGATTACGGACGTCGCGCGGCTTCAGCCGGTGTTCAGCAAGGCGCACGCGATGGACAAGGCCAAGGTGCGCGACGTTGCCTGGCCCGACTTCCTGGCCAGCTTCAACTTCCCGAAGTCGTTCACCGACGACTTCCTCACGCCGTTCCTGGCGGGGGCGTGGGGCTGCCCGATGTCCCGGGTGAACGACTTCTCGTCGTACGCGCTGCTCAAGTACCCGCTGGCCAGCGACGTGACCCGCGGCCGGGTCACCCCGTGGTACGTGGTGAAGGTGGGCGGCGAGGGCTACATCCGGAAGGTCCAGAGCACCTTCAAGCGCACCGAGGTCAAGCTCGACTGCGCCGTGGAGACCGTGCGCCGGGGCGCGACGGGCTGGGTGGTTACCCCGCGCGGGGGCGAGGCCGTGGAGGTGGACCACGTGGTCTTCGGCTGCAGCCCCCTGGTGGCGCGAAAGATCCTGGGCGACCAGCAGGGCGTGGACGCGCTCACCAGCGTCTTGTCGCGCTTCGACTACTACTCCACGCGCATCGCTACGCACGACGACCCGAGCTTCATGCCAGCGCGGCGCTCCGACTGGTCCACGGCCAACATCTTCTACGACGGGACGGAGTCTCGCGTGTCGATCTGGGCCGATCGGCAGCTCGGCTACGACATCTTCACCACGGCGCTCGACAAGCGCGAGCCCGCGAACCCGTTCCACGTGAGCACCTTCATCCTGCCGGTGCTCAGCCCCGCCCACTACCGCGCCCAGGCGGCGCTCTGGGACCTGCAAGGGCGGGACAACCTCTGGTTCTGCGGCGACTACACCCGCGACATCGGCTCCCACGAGGACGCGCTGTCCTCGGCGGTCGAAGTTGCGAGCCGTATCGACTCCACCCTCCCTCGGCTGGCCCAGCTCCGCGGTTCGTAAAGGGCGGCGCCGGCTCTCGGCGGCGGCTCACCCGGGGAGCGCCATCGGGCCCCACGAGACCATCCGGGCGAGCGCCTTCGACAGCTCGGTTAGGTCGGCGCACACCTCACCGTGACAGGGCACCACGCGCTCTACGGCCAGCGCCAGCACCGCGCGCGCGCTGGACGCGGCGGCGACTTTGTCCACCACACCGAGCCGAAAGACGGGGCTCTGCGCCAGCCGGCGGCTGACCCCGGTGAGGGCGAAGTAGACGTGCGAGAGCGCCGTCTCGAAGTGGTGGATGTTGAACACCAGATCGGTGACGAGCAGCGTCCGCGACCGCACGTGGTGGAAGACGAACTCCCTCACCCGAGGCATCCCCAGGATCTCGATCGGGACCAGCTCGTCCGCGAAGAATGGGCGCCCCTGCCCGAGGACGCCCGTGGGCCGGAGATCCGGCCGCTTCTTCGGGATCCCCGGCGAGACCCAGAGCTCGGCCGCCGGCCAGCGCGCGGCGGCGTGCCCCGCGAAGAGATGGTGAAAGGCGCTCGGCGCCACGATCGCCCGCACGGGGCCCAGCGCATCGATCGCGGCGGCCGCCTCGGCGTCGAAGTCCAGGGGAGAGTGCAGGACCAAGCCCCCGTCCGACAGGACCACGACAGTGGTGCGGAGCGGGAACCAGAGGCCTGGAGCGACGCGGAGCCGCGAGCGCACGCCGCGTAGCTCAGAAGAGATGGGTTCGAGCATCCGCCGAGAGTGCAACAAGGCGCGTCCCTTCGTCACCACAAACACGCGCCGCCTGGCGCCGCTGGACTTCCGCGTTGACGGCACGGGGGCCGCCACTATCATGCCCGCCCGATTCGCGGAGGAGCCCATGCCCGAAGTCGTCGAAGGTTTCGTGAATGCTGCCGGGATGCGCTTCGCACTGGTCGCCGGTCGCTTCAACGCGTTCATCACCGAGCAGCTCGTGGCCGGAGCGCTCGACGCGATCCGCCGTCACGGGGGGAACGCAGATGCCGCCACGCTCGCGTGGGTCCCCGGGGCGTTCGAGATCCCGCTGGCCGTGAAGGCGCTGGCCGAGAGCGGACGCTTCGACGCGGTCATCGCGCTCGGTGCCGTGATCCGCGGCTCCACCCCCCACTTTGATTATGTGGCGGGCGAGGCCGCAAAGGGAGTGGCCCAGGTCTCCATGCAGACCGGGGTGCCCGTGGCGTTCGGCGTCCTCACGACGGACTCCATCGAGCAGGCAATCGAGCGTGCGGGGACCAAGGCGGGCAACAAGGGCGCGGAAGCAGCGCTGGTGGCCGTGGAGATGGTCGATCTTCTGCGCCGGGTGCGCGGCTGATGGGTAACCGGCGCAAGGCGCGCGAGTGCGCGCTGCAGGTCCTCTACGACCTCGAATACAACGCTGTGAAGACCGACGCCGACCTCGACATGCGGCTGGCGGACTTCTTCGTCTGTTTCCCCGAGCCAGGCACGGTCGAGCCCGAGACGGAGACGTTCACCGTCCGCCTTGTCAAGGGCGTCCTAGAGCACGGCGACGCCATCGACGCCTTGATCCAGCGGGCGTCCACCAACTGGAAGCTCGAGCGTATGGCGGTGGTCGATCGCAACCTCCTGCGCCTCGCGACGTACGAGCTCAAGTACGTGGGCGACATCCCGCCCAAGGTCAGCCTCAACGAGGCGATCGAGATCGCGAAGCGCTACGGCACAGAGGACTCGTCGGCGTTCATCAACGGCATCCTCGACAAGATCTCGTCGCTCGTTCATGCCTTCCCGTCGAAGGCGGCGCCCGAGGCGACCGAGGATCCCGCATAGTGAACCTCCGGTGCGCGAACCCGCAGCTCGCCCGTATGGACGAGCTCGAGGCCACCACCCTGGTGGTCGCCCACTTCGGCGACGAGCGGCCGCTCACCGGGGTCGGGGGGCTCGTAGACTGGCGGTTCAACGGATTCCTCTCGCGCCTCGTGCTGGCCGAGAAGTTGGATGGCAGCTGGGGCGAGCAGCTCCTGTACCCCATTCCGCGTCCCGACTCGCGACCGCCGCGCCTGCCGTTCCAGAAGCTGCTCGTGGTCGGGCTGGGCGAGCGCCAGAAGTACGGCAGCTCGCGCTTCAAGGAGGTGTCCGCGCGGATTCTGCGCACCCTCCAGCGCCTCGACGTGCACTCGTTCGCCACGGTGCTGCCGGGACGGGACTCGCTGAAGCTGGCCCCGCGCCAGATGATGGAGCTCTGGCTCAGCGAGTTCCACAAGGTGTTCGTAGCGCCCCGGGTGCACGACCTGATGCTCGACGTGGTCTTCCTCGAGCCCCCGGATCCCACCGGTGAGGTGAAGGAGATGTTGAGCCAGTTCTCGCGCCAATACGGCCCACCGCGCTCGCGCTGAGCGAGCGACCCAGCGCAACGCGCCGCACCGCGGGCCGGTCTGAGCCCGCTCCGCGACCCTGACGCGCGGTTCCCGTCGATCTCTCGAACCACCGGTTGGACCCCCCATTGTTCGGGGTCATTCGCGCGTGCTACAACGCGGCCCGTTCGGCCCCGCCCGAACGTGGTGCGCCCCGCCGATCCTGCCCGCCGGAGATGAGACTGCTCATGGACATCGACGCTCTTCGTTCGTCGCTGCAAGCCAACCCCGCCGACGCGGTCGCTCTGGAGAAGATCCAGGCCGCGCTCATGGCGGACCGCAAGCTAAAGGACCTTCGCGACATCTACGAGCAGGTGTTCACTGCGCTCAAAGACTCGCCCGACAAGGAGAAGGCGCTCCGCGTCGTCGACAACGCGGCGAAGACCCACGAAGACGACGGGATCAAGCACTGGCTCAACGCGCAGCTGGGGCTCATCTTCTGGAAGCAGCTCGACAGCCTGGATCGGGCCGAGGTCTATTTCCGCCGCGTTCAGGACGCCGCCGGCCACGCGGGCGGCATGGTCGGCGAGTTCTACGTCGAGTTCTACGCGAAGCGGGACAACTGGCGCCGACTCGAGGAGCTGTTCCAGAAGCAGGGTCTGCCCGACCTCGAGCTCAAGCGGAAGCTCGCCCAGATCGCCGAAGAGCGGGACAAGAAGGATAAGGCGCTGGCGTTCTGGCAGGAGGTCTACAACGCCGACGCCGCGGACGAGGAGGTCTTCCAGAAGCTGCGCGCGCTCTACGGAGAGGCCGCCAAGTGGCACAGCCTCGTCGAGCTCTTGAAGAAGCGCCTCGGCGCGGTCTCCGGAGACGTCGACAAGGCGGTCGCGCTCCACCTCGAGATGGTCGAGATCTACCGGGAGCACATCAAGAGCGAGACCAAGGTCATCGCCGAGCTCCAGTCGTTGCTCAAGCTGGCGCCCGGGCACCGGGAGGCCACCACCCAGCTCGAGAACCTCTACGAGGGCATGAAGCGCTGGCCCGATCTCGTGCGCGTGCTGCAGGAGCGCATCGACCACTCCACGGGTGGCGAGCGCGTGGCGCTCCACGGCCGAATCGCCCAGATCATGTTGGAGCGCTTCTCCAACGCCTCCGAGGCCATCAAGCACTACCAGGCCATCCTCGACCTCGACACGCAGAACCTCGAGGCTGTCCGAAAGCTCAAGGACCTCTACGAGCAGCGGAAGACCTGGGAGCAGTACGTCGAGGTCGCGCAGGCGGAGATCCGCCTCGCCGGCGGAACGGCGGAAGAGCGCACCAAGGCCCTGATCCAGCTCGCCGCGCTCGCCTCCGAGCGGATCCGCCTGCCGCGGATCGCGGTGGGCCTCTGGGAGCAGATCCGCGAGAACGAGCCGGGGCACCCCGAGGCGCTGGCGCAGCTCGAACAGCTCTACGAGCGCGACAAGGCCTACGACAAGCTGGCTGACGTGCTCGAAGCGCGCGTGGACCAGGCGGGCGACGCCGCAGCGCGTATCACGCTCCTCGAGCGCCTTGGAGTGGTGGTCAGCACCCGCCTCAAGGACGAGGACCGCACGGCCAGGGTCTGGGAGGGCATCCTCGCGCTCCAGACCGGCCACCGGAAGGCCTTCGACGAGCTTCGGAAGCGGTATCTCGGCATCAGCGACTGGGACGCGCTCGAGGCGCTCTATCGGCGCCACGGCAACCTCCAGGAGCTCACGCGCACTTTCGAAGCGCAGGTCAAGAGCGAGTCCGACAAGGGCAAGATCGCGCTCTACACCCGGATCGCCACGCTGCGGCGCGAGGAAGGCGCCACCGAGAAGGCGGTCGCGGCCCTCGAAGAGGTCCTGGCGATCGACAGCGGCAACGCGGCGGCCGCCCGCGCCCTGCTCCCGGACTACGAGGCGCTCGGAAAGTTCGACAAGCTCGTTTCGGCGTACGACGTGGTGCTGGCCGCCACCGAGGACGCAGCCGCGCGCCGGCCGCTCCTGGTGGCCAAGGCCGCGATCTCGGAGACCCGCCTCGGCGACCCCGACGGCGCGTTCTTCTGCGTCGTGGAGGCCTTCAAGGCCGATCCGACGGACGCCACGCTGCGCGGCGAGCTCGATCGCCTCGCCGAGGCGTCGAACAACCTGGAGGTCTTCGCGGACGTGCTCGAGGAGCTGCTCGACGTCCTCGGCGATGGCTCCGAGGCGCAGCTCGCCGCCACGCTTCGGGTGGCCGCGGTGCGTCACCAGCTCGGGGAGCACAAGCGCGCGCTCGCCCACTACAACCGCGTGCTCAAGGGCCTCGACAGCAACAACAGCACGGCCCGTGCGGCGATCGAGAGCATCTACCGCGAGACCGAGCAATGGGACGAGCTCATCGACGTCCTGCAGAGCAAGCTCGCCAGCGGGACCCTCGAAGACGAGGCCGAGAAGTCTCTGCGCTTCGAGATCGGCGCCGTATGGCGCGACAAGCTGGGCGAGGCAGACGCCGCAATGGGCGTCTACCGCGAGATGATGGAGCGCTTCCCGAACGACCTGCGCATCTACGACGAGCTCGCGCAGCTCTACCAGGTGGCGCAGGAGTGGGGCGAGGTGGTGGCCGTCTACGAGCGCAAGCTCTCGGCCCTCACCGATCGGTCCGACACCACGCCCGCGGACCTCGCCGAGCTGCGCTGTCGCCTCGGTATCGAGTACGGACGCCAAGGAGACACCGGGCGCGCGGTGGAGTACTTCATCGACGCGCTGTCGGCCGACGCCTCCAGCCAGCTCGCCGTCGACAAGCTCGTGGATCTGCTCGACGCCGGAGAGCACGAGGACGTCATCGCGTCCGCGCTCGAGCCCGTCTTCCAGCGCCGCAAGCAGTGGGCGGATCTCGCCCGCGTCGTGGAGATTCAGCTCCAGCACGCGCGGGGAGATCGCGCGAAGCGCGGCTTCCTCGAGCGCCTCGTCAAGCTCTACGAGAAGGACCTGTCAGACAACGCGCAGGCCCTCGACGCCGCCAGCCGGCTGTTCGAGCTCGACCCAGAGAGCGATACCCGCGGCAACGTCGACCGGCTCGCCGGGCGCCTCGGCGCCTGGAAGCACCTCGCTGACCTGTTCGAGAAGCACGTCGAGCGCGTCGAAGACACGCAGCGCCGGCTCGGGCTGCACGACACGATAGCCCGCACCGTCTACGAGAAGGACCAGGACTTCCTGCGCGCGGAGAAGCACTACCGCGCGATCCTCGACCTCGAGCCCGCTCACGCGGCCACGCTCGACGCTCTCGAGGAGCTCTACGGCGCCACCGAGCAGCACGAGCTGCTGCTCGAGATCCTGCGGTCCAAGGAAGGCATCGCCACCTCGGACGAGGCGCGGATCGCGTTCCGTTTCCAGACTGCCTCGCTCCTCGCCGACGCCCTCGGGCGCCCGCAGGACGCGATCGACGACCTCCGCGCGATCCTCGGGATGTCTCCCGGCAACGCGATGGCGCTCGCTCGCCTCGACGAGCTCTACACCCGCGGCGAAGCCTGGCTCGACCTCCACGACATCCTCGAGCAGCGCATCCAGGGCGCCGAGACCGACGAGGAGAAGGTCGCGCTGCTGGTCCGCCTCGCCGAGCTCAAGGAGGTTCAGCTCGAAGCGTCCGCCGAGGCGGTGCTCACGTACGCCGACGTCCTGATCATCGACGTGGTGCAGGCCGACGCGGTCGCCGCGCTCGAGCGCCTCTTCGACGACCCCGAGCTGGCCGTGGTGATCGCCCCAATCCTGGAGGCCACCTACCAGGCCCAGAATCACTGGGAGGGCCTCGTCCGCGTCTACACCGTGATGGAGGCGTCCAGCGAAGACGCGCCGGAGAAGGTCGACTACCACTACCGAATCGCCGGGCTCTACGAGCGCGACGGCAACTCGCCGCCGCACGCCTTCGCCCACTACAGCGAGGCCTACCGCCTCGACCCGTCCAAGGCCGAGACCGCTCGGCAGCTGCTGCGGCTCGCCGACGCGCTGGGCGAGCACCGCTCGCTCACGGCGCTCTTCAAGGACAAGGTCGACGACATCGCCGACACCAGCGCGCGCCGCGAGACGTGGCGCACGGTGGCCCGGCTCCTCGCGGAGAAGGTCGGCGACACGCGCGGCGCCATCGAGGCCCTCCGCACGGTCAAGGACCTCGCTCCGCAGGACGTCCCGGCCACGGACGCGCTGATCGGGCTGTACCGCAAGACCCAGCAATACGACGAGCTGGTCCAGTCCTTGAAGGATCGCGCCCAGCTCGAGCCTGCAGCAGACGCCAAGAAGGCGCTGTTGCTCGAGGCCGGCGAGATCGCGGGGGCGGCGATCGGCGCCGACGAGGCCGTGGCCGTCTACGAGAGCGTTCTCGCCGTGGACCCGGCCGACCGCAAGGCGCTCGACGCCCTCGGCGATCTGTACGAGTCCACCGAGAACTGGCCGGAGATGTGCCGGATCCTCGGGCGCAAGATCGAGCTCGAGACCGACCTCGAAGCCAAGAAGGCGTTCGCGCGCGAGCTGGCCGGAGTGCAGGAGACCCGCCTCGAAGACGACGGCGCGGCCATCGAGACGCAGCGGACCATCCTGTCGTGGGACGAGGCGGATCTCGGGGCGCTGTCTGCCCTCGATGAGCTGTTCCAGAAGTCCGAGCGTTGGCTCGAGCTGCAGGAGATCCTGGATGCCCAGCTCGCGCTCGGCGCCGGCGACCGCGCCGAGCTCCAGCTGCGCAAGGCCGCGGTCTACCGCGACCAGATGGGCGACGTGGGTCAAGCCATCCAGGTGCTCGCGGCGATCCTGAACGAGAACCCGAAGGTAGACGCCGCGATCGAGGCCCTCGAGGCGCTCGTGAGCCACGCCGACGAGCGGGAGCAGGCCTACGCGGTCCTGCGTCCGGTGCTGGCCGCGCAGGGCGACTGGACCCGCGTCTATCACCTGTGGAACACGATGGTGGGCTTCCGCGAGGTGCCTGCCGAGCGCATCGCCGCGCTCCACGAGATGGGCGCGCTCGCCGAGGTCCAGCTCAGCCGCGCCGACCTGGCCTTCGACTGTTATGGACGAGCCCTCAAGGAAGACGGCAACCACGCCGAGTCCATGGCCGCCGTGGAGCGCCTGGCTCGCGCCAACACGCTCTGGGAGGCCCTGGTCAAGCTGCTCGAGGAGTGCTCGGCAGACCTGTCGGATCCCCTGGCGGCGCGCTCGCTCCGGCTCCGCGCGGCCGAGGTGCTGAAAGACGAGATCAGCGACTTCGATCGCGCCATCGTCGCCTACAGCGGGGTGCTCGAAGACGACGAGCAGTCCGCGGAAGCGCTTCAGGCGCTCGACGAGCTCTACACGGCCACGGACGCCCATCAGGAGCTCGGCGGGATCCTCGCGCGCCGCATCGAGGCCACGGTCGACACCGCCGACAAGATCGCGCTGTACTTCCGCCTCGCCGACGTCGCCGAGAACCGCCTCGGCGACCAGGACCGCCCCTTCGAGTGTTTCCGCGAGGTCTTCTACCTCGATCCGCAGCACGCGGGTGCGCTCGACGAGCTCGAGCGCCTGCTCAAGGCCGGGATCCACCGGGCCGACGTGGCCGAGCTTCTCGAGCCGGTCTACACGGATCGCGCGCAGTGGGACAAGCTGCACCTGCTCCTGGAGAAGCGCCTCGAGATCACGCGGGACGCCGGCGACCGCCTCGACCTTCAGCGTCGCCTCGCGGAGCTCAACCAGGCGCACCTCGGTCGGCCGGTGGACGCGCTCCACTGGTACGGCGAAGCGTTCCGGCTCGACCCCCAGGACGACGGGGTGCTCGATCGGATGGAGGCCCTCGCCAGCGAGACGCAGGAGTTCACGCGGCTGAAAGAGGTGCTGCTGGCGGTCGCGATCTCCAGCGACGACGCCTCCCGCAAGGTGTCGCTGTGGCACAAGGCGGCTGGGATCGTTCTCGACAAGCTCCACGACCGTGAGCAGGCCGAGCGGATCTACGAGCTGGTCCTCCACGAGGATCCGGCCGATCTCACGGCGCTCGAGGCCCTGGACAAGCTGTACGAAGCACAGCAGCGCTGGGCTGAGCTCGAGGTCTGTCTCGATCGCCGGATCGACGCCGTCGAGTTCGACGACGACAAGATGGCGCTGCTCCGGCGCCTCGGTGAGCTCCTCCGCGACAAGCTCGCACGCCCGGAGGAGGCGGTCTCGGCTTACGAGCGCCTCCTCGAGCTCAACGAGGTCGATCCGGTCGCGCTGGAGGCCCTCAACGCCCTCTATCGCGACACCGGAGAGTGGGAGCCGCTGTTCAACGTGGTCCGCCGGCAGGCCGACACAGCCAACGACGACGCCACCCGGCTCGAGCACCTGCGCGACCTCGCGTTCATCGCCGAGAACCAGCTCGGCCGCACCGAGGACGCGCTGCAGCTCTGGGAGGACGCGCTGGGCATCGCCGGCAACGACCTCGAGGCAATCCGCCACGTCGAGCGCCTGAACGGCGATCTCCAAAACCACCAGGGCCTCGCCGACGCGATGGAGCGCGAGCTCACGTTCCTGGGCGACGACGACCTCGTGCGGTCGGTCGACATCTACCGCGACCTCGGCCGCCTCTACGGCGGTCCCCTCGACGATCCCTTCAAGGCGCAGGAGGCCTGGCAAAAGCTCCTCGCTATCGAAGACAACGACGTCGAGGCGCTCCGCGCGCTGCGCAAGATCCACCAGGACAGCTCGAACCTCGAAGCCCTCGCGGCCGTGCTGGACCAGATGGTGGCGTCGCTCCGCTTCTCGGGAGACGAGCTGCTCTCTCAGTGGCTCGAGCTGGCCCAGATCCACACCGAGTCCCTCCCCGACGCGGAGAAGGCGATTCGCTGCTGGGTGAAGGTGCGCGAGCTCGATCCGCGGTCCCTCGAGGCCGTGGAGGCTCTCGAGCGCCTCTACACGGACGCCGGCCGCTGGGCCGACGCGGTGGCCATCCTCACCGTCAAGGCGGGCCTCGTGTCCGCCAAGGACGCGGTGGGCGTGTGGATGACGCTCGGCGAGGTGCAGCAGTTCCAGCTGTCCAACCCCACGGCGGCCGCCGAGGCGTACGCCAAGGTGCTGGCGCACGACGCCAGCCACGCGGACGCGACCGAGCGCCTGGACGCGATCTACACGGATCAGAGCCGGTGGGCGGAGCTCTCCGCTCTCATCGAGAAGCGCACCGAGCTCACCGAGCGCGACGACGACAAGCGGGACCTGTACGTCCGGCTCGCCGAGCTCCAGCGCGACAAGATCGGCGACCTCGGCACGGCGCTGCTCTACTTCCAGGCAGCGCACCGCGTGCGCCCCGGCGAGCTCGATGTGCTCGGCGCGTTCGAGGCCGTGGCCACCGCCACGGAGTCGTGGGCCGACCTGCACGACGAGTACGTCGAGGCCCTCACCGGAGTGTCTGACGACACGGACCGCCAAGACCTCTGCCTCCGCGACGCGCGCCTCCTGCGCGACCGCCTCGGGCGTAAGGGCGAGGCGGCGCAGCGCTTCCGTGAAGTGCTCGAGCTTTCGCCCGAGCACTCGGAGGCCCTCCTCGACCTGGGCAAGCTCCTGGGCGAGACCGAGCAGTGGGAGGAGCTGACCAGCGTCCTCCAGCGGCGCCTGGACGCGTGCAACGACTCGTTCGAGCGTGGCCTCCTCGGCCTCGAGCTCGGCGCGGTGTGCCGCGACAAGCTCGGCGACACCCAGCGTGCGGTGGAGGCCTTCCGCGGCGTGCTGGACCTGGGCGTGGGCGAGCGCGAGGCGATCGACGCACTCGAGGCGCTCTTCCGCGAGGCTCAGCGCTGGGAAGACCTCATCGAGATCCTGGACGCGAAGGCCCGCTCGGGTCTCGGCAACGAGACGGCGATTCGGCTCGAGATCGGTGGTCTCAAGGAGCAGCAGCTCCACGACGCGCATGGAGCGATCGAGGTCTACGAGTCGATCCTCCAGTTCGACGAGGCCAACCGGGAGGCCCTCGACCGCCTCCTCCAGCTGTACGGCGAAATCGACGACATGGAGCGGCTCACCAGCGTCTACGAGCGCCTGCTGCACACCGCCGACAACGACGAGGACCAGATCAGCTACTGCGAGGCGCTGGCGATCCTCCACAAGGACGTGCACCAGAACCCCGAGGCCGCGGCCGACTACTACTTCCGCGTCCTCACGATCGACTCGAAGCACGAGGCAGGGCTCACTGCCCTCGAAGAGCTCTACACCACCCTCGAGCGGTGGGAGGACCTCATCGAGATCGTGCGCCGCCGCCTCGAGCAGTCCGAGGACACGGCCACGTGGACCGCCTACAAGGAGAAGTCCGCGCGCCTCTACGCCGAGCGCTTGAGCGACCGGGGCTCGGCCATCGACGCGTGGCAGCAGCTGCTCGACCGCGTGCCCTCCAACCGGGCGGCCCTCGACGCGCTCGAGGCGCTCTACCGCGAAGACGGAAACTGGGAGCGCGTTCAGGAGGTGCTGGCGCAGAAGTCCGAGTACGCCTCGGGCTCGGAGAGAATGGACCTGCTCGCGGCGCGCGCCCAGATCGTTCTGGACGAGCTCTCCGACCCGGACCTCGCGCTCAGCATCGTCAAGCGCGCCGAGGTCGACTCACCGGAGGACGCGCGGGTCTCCACGCTCCTCGAGTCGATCTACTCGCGTAAGGGCGACTGGGACGCGGTGATCGACACGCTCCGCCGCCGGGGCGTGCACTCGCGCACCGACGCGGACCGTGCGGCCGCCGAGGTCGCCATGGCCATCGTGTACGAGGAGAAGGTCCACGACGGCGAGCAGGCGATCCAGCACTACGAGCGGGCCATCGAGATCGCCCCCGGCGACTCCAAGACGGCCGATCGGCTCTCCACGCTCTACCTGGTGGCAGAAGATTGGATCAAGGCCGAGACGCTGCTCTCGCTCATCGTCCGCCGCGCCCCGGCGGGCGCCGACGACGCGTGGCTCGCGCGGGTCAACTCCAACCTCGGGCTCTCGCTCGAGAACCTGCTTCGCCCCGGCGACGCGGTGCGGGCATACGAGTCGGCCCACCGGCTCGCCCCCGGCAACCTGCAGACCATGAAGGCGCTCGGCCGCTGTGCCGAGGCACAGGGCGACCTCACGCTGGCCGAAGCGATCTACACCGAGCTCGTTGAGTCAGTCGGTCACGGCGAGTCCGAAGCGGAGCTCGTGGGCCTCTACAAGACCCTGGGCCAGCTGGCGTTCAAGAGCGGCAACTCGGAGAAGGCTCGCGCCTACCTCGAGAAGACCGTAGCGCTCCAGCCCGGGTCCAACGACGCCCTCAAGAACCTCATGACCCTCTGCGAGCAGCAAGGGTACTGGCAGGGGGTGGTCGACTACGCGAAGGAGCTGCAAGACCTGCTGACCGACCCGCTGGAGCGCTTCGAGCTCCAGGTCCGGGTGGGCGATGTGTTCATGAAGCACATCAAGGACACCGAAGAGGCCGTCAGGTCGTACCGGGCGGCCCTCGACTTCCAGCCCGACTCCAAGGCGGCGCACTTCAAGATCTTCCAGGTCCTGGTCGAGGCCGAGCGCCACGACGAGGCCGTCGAGATCCTGGAGCGGCTCGTGGGCCTCGAGGCCGACATCAAGCGCAAGGCGCAGTACCTGGGCGCTATCGGCGACATCTTCCGGGAGAAGATCGGCGATACGGAGAAGGCGGTCGACTACTACGAGCGCGCGCTCGACGCCGACGTCTCGCTCCTCAAGCTGTTCCGCAACGTCGACGAGATCCTCACCACCAACAAGAACTGGCGGCGCCTCCAGCAGTCGTACCGCGCCATGTTCGACCGGGTGAAGGAGGACGAGACGCAGGAGCAGCTGCAATACAAGCTGCTGTTCAATCTCGGCGAGATCTACCGCACGCGCCTCAACCAGTTCGACCGCGCGAAGGTCGTGTTCGAGAAGGCACTCGAGATCAAGTCGCGCGACGTGAAGTCCCTCCAGATCCTCGCCGAGCTCTACGAGCGCGACGGTCAGACCGAAGAGGCGCTCCACACGGCACGGCGGCTCCTGGAGCTCGAGCACGGCAACGTGGAGCACTACCGCAACATCAAGCGGCTCCTGTATGAGCTCAAGGACTACGACGGCGCGTGGGTGGCCTGCGCGGTGCTCACGCTCCTCGGCCAGGCCAACGAGCGCGAGGACGCGTTCTACAAGCAGCACGCGCCGAAGCAGATCGCCGAAGACGCCACCACGCCCACCACCAACATCTGGGCCGAGGCGCTCTTCTCGAAGGGCGAAGACATCCTGCTCGGGCAGATCTTCTGGACGCTGATCCAGGGACTCGGGGCGCAGCTCGTCACCAAGGAACTCAAGGACTTCGGCCTCAAGAAGAAGAACGCGATCGACCCGAAGGAGCGCGAGCTGCTCACGCATGTGTATGGCCACGCCGTTCGCGTGCTGGGGCTCAACCCCGCGCCCGAGCTCTACCACCTGCCGAAGATCCCCGGTCTGCAGGTGGCCGAGACTCTGCCGCCGGTCCTCCTCGTGGGCGACGCCGCCCGCCAGGGTCAGACCGACCAGGAGCTCGGCTTCGTGGTGGCCAAGTCCCTCACGTACTTCCACCCGCTGCACGTCGCGGTGGCGTTGGTGCCGCTGGAGACCCTCGAGGTCCTCTTCAGCGCCGCCCTCCGCCTTTTCGTGCCGCAGTGGGACATCGGCAATCTCGACCAGAACCCGGGCTTCCAGGACCTGGTGAACGCGATCAACGACATGACCCCGCAGCTCCGCCAGGCGCTCCAGGGCTTCGTCGTGGAGTTCGCGGGCCGGGGCCAGAAGCAGAACCTCACGCGGTGGCTCAACCAGATCGAGCTCAGCGCGAACCACGCGGGTCTCCTCTTGGCGAACGACCCGCTGGTCGCGGGGCAGATCATCAAGAACGAGGCGCACCGGAACCTCTTCCAGGCGCCGAGCCGGCTCGCCACGCGCGACAAGCTCGTGGACCTCGCGGTGTACGCGCTCAGCGAGGACTACATGAATCTGCGCAAGTCGCTGGGCTTGGCCATCGAGTCCGAGGGCTGAGCGCTTAGCCCCGGGCCCCGCCCGCACCACCCCTCTGGATCGCGTCTCTGGCCGGCGACGGCCGCTGGGACCATCGAGTCGATTCCTCGGCAACGAGACGTCGCGCGGCTCGCCAAGGCCGATACGCGCAAGCCCATCGAGGCCTATCGACGGATCACGCCTGGACGGAATAGGCTGCCGGCGGAATGGCAGACGTTGCTGAGGGCTCGATGAACACGATGGCAACAATGAAGCGGGCCTCCTTGGGCTCGCTCCCTCTGGCATGGCTGGCCTTCGCCCTCCCCGCCGCCGCCGCTCCCCCTGCCCTTCTGGCCGTCCAGGGAAGACTGGAGAACGCAGCCGGGATCACGGTGAGCGGCACGTATGCGCTCACCTTCACGCTGCACGACTCGCCGAGCGGCGCGGAAGCCCTGTTCACCGAGGACCTGCTCGGAGTCACGGTGGAGGAGGGGATCTTCTCGGTCCGCCTCGGCGCCAAGACGGCCTTGCCCACGGCAGAGATCGCCGCGATCGACGCCCTCTGGGTGGGCGTGGCGATCGACGGGGGCGCCGAGCTCGGCCGAACGCGGTTGGTCTCGGTACCGTATGCCCTGTCGGCCGCGTTCTCGACCCAGGCAGGGAGCGCCAAGCACGCGCTGACGGCTGACTCCGCCACCACAGCCACCACAGCCACCACAGCCGACAGCGCGAAGACCGCGTTGACCGCCGACTCCGCCACCAACGCCACCAACGCCGAGAGCGCCAAACACGCGCTGACGGCCGACTCCGCCACCACCGCCGCGACCGCCACCAGCGCCGCGACCGCTACCACCGCCGGCACGGCCACGGTCGCGTTGGGGCTCTCCTGTGTGGGATGCGTGACCTCGCAGGCGCTCGGGCTGCCCGCCTGCGCCGCCGGCTCGTACCTCGTTACGACCACGGATGGCCTCGAGTGCCGGACCTTCGGGACTTGCGCCAACGGCTCGCCTGCCACGCTCGGACCGAACGGACCCAGCTGCCTTACGGGCCTCACCCTGGGAGCCAGCCTGGCGCAGTTCGCCGTGGACGTGGACTTCGCCCTCAACCAGGCCGTGAACTTCCGACTCCAGAACCGGGCCACCGAGCCAGCGCCGTGTTCGGAGGCGAGCGCCGGGCTCCTCTACTGGCACCTGGTGAAGTCGCAGATGTGTGTGTGTACGGGGACGGAGTGGTCCTGTGGACTGGGCGTCGCGAAGCTCGGCACAGAGGACGCGCCGGCGGCGAGCTGCGCCGCGCTGGTCGGTTCTCCCAGCGCCTTCTACTGGATCGACCCGGATGGCGTGGGTCCGATCGCGAAGACCAACACGCACTGTGACATGACCACCGACGGAGGGGGCTACACTCTGGTGGCGCTGTGGGACGGCACCACGGTCACGTCGGGCTGGGGCACCGGGACCGTGGGCGCGCCGAGCCTGTCAGAGCGTTTTCGCCTGCCGTTCATCTCGTGGTTCCCGTCTCCTCAGAAGCTCATGCTCCGCTACACACCCACGGGGAGCGCCTTCACGAACGTGATCACGGGGACCGCCTGGCAGACCAAGGGCAACAGCGCCCGGATCGCCGCGGGCTCGAACTACGCGATCTTCGCTGACGGAGAAACTGGCAGGAACGGCATGTGCGTCGCCAACGCTTCCTACGACGACGGCTTCAGCTGCGACGGGAACTCGGGCCAGATCAACGGCGCCGGGTCATTCGGGACGAGCTCAGAGGACGAGGAGTGCTCGAGCTGCGGGAGCGGCGGCCGCTTCTGGAAGGAGAGCTTCGGGGGCTGCACAGCGACTACGTGCAACGCGTCCGGGTTGGTCGCGGTCTACCTCAGGTAGACCAGCGACGGCCGGCTCACGTCAGAAGCCGGCATCAAGCGTGACCAGTCCTCCGTGACCCATGAACTCAACGTCGAGGCGCACGGCCGGGGAGTCGCTGTCTCCGCCGGTGAAGTACCAGACCAGGCCCCCCACGATGGTCCCAACCCCCACGCCCGCGAGGCTCCACCCGGTCACCTCGAAGGTCTGAGCGCCTTCCCACGTGGAGGCCGCCTGAGCCTGCGGGGTGTCCTCGGGTGAGCTCGCCGAGAGATGTGCATGGATGACCAGCGCGCGGCGGAGGTGACAGGTCATGCGAGCACGATGCCGGGTCCGGCTCGGCGGTGAAATTCATGTTGGGGCCGGGGCAGCAGAGCTCCCCGGCCCGGTTCACTTCCGCGCTCTCGCGCTCCAGTGAAATTCACACTGGGGCCGAGGCAGCTGAGCTCCTCGGCCCGGTTCGCCTCCGCGCTCTCGCGCTCCGGTGGCTCGACGCTCTGCGGAGCTACGGTGAAGCGGGGCGACCTCACCCTTGCCCGCCCTCCGCGCAGCCCGATGGACTTGGCTCGGCTTCATCTGCGAAAGTCGGCGTACCGTGGGCACAGCTCAAGCCGCGGGCTCGTGCATGATGAGGTGACTCGTTGCGGTTGGGTAGCGGCATCGTGGGCGTAAAGTTGACGCTCACACTGATCATGGGCTGCGTCGGGGACTTCGATCCCGCAACGCGGACCGTCTGCAGCTCCCAGAGTGACTGCCTCGCGGGCTGGGTCTGCGACACGAGCGTAGGCCGTTGCGTGTCCGGAACGCTGCTGCCCGGAGACGACACCGCAGCCCCCCAAGACACCCTCAGGACGGACGACACGGTGCCTTCGGCGGACGCGGTCGAGCCCGCCGACACCCTGCCGCCGGAGGACGCTCTCGGGGGTGACATCTCGCAAGAGGACATCGACGCCGGGGCTGCTGAGGACGTCCTCCTGGAGGCCGATCTGCAACAGCCCGAAGACACGAAGACCGACGGTGACGTGGGCTGCGAGACCGGCTGCGTCGAGGGGCAGGCCTACTGCGTGGCCGGGGGCCAGATCGCCATCTGCGAGAGCGCCGAGCCCTGTCCCGTTCTCGGGCCCGCCCTGGAGTGCGACTTCGCCATTACCTGCGCCGCGTGCGACGTCCCGCCATGCCCGGCCCAGAACGCGTGCGGACTGGGCGCCGCTTGCGTGCAGGCCGGCGTGGAGGACGAGAGCGGCTGTCGAAGCTGCGCGGGCGGTCGGCTGGAGCCCGCAAACCAAGGCCTGAAGTGCCACGTGGGCGACCTGTGTGTCACCGCTACCTGCCAGTCGGGCGCATGCGAGGCCGGAGGCGCGGTCGTCTGCGGCGACGGCAATCCATGCACCACCGACATCTGTGAGAAGAGCGCTGGCTGCGCCTTCGTGCCCAAGGATGGGAGCTCCTGCGATCTCGATGTCACTGCGTGTACCCCGGATTATTGCGTAGGGACCACCTGCACCGGCGCTCCGAAGATCGTGTGCGACGACCTCGATGGCAACGTATGCACCCGGGAGCAGTGCGACCCCGCCAGTGGAGCGTGCGACGGAGCCCCGGATCTGCCCACGGGCGAGCCGTGCGACGACGGCAAGCCGTGCACCGGCCCCGACACCTGCAGCGCCGGCTCCTGCTCCGGCACGGCCCTCGACTGCGACGACGGCGACCCTTGCACCAACGACACCTGCGACGCCACGGCGGGGTGCACGTCCACCTCGAACACGGGCAACCCCTGTGACGACGGCGACGCGTGCACCGCGGACGCCTGCGTCGCGGGCACTTGCGTGGGCACGGCGGTAGCCGGCTGCTGCGAGGTGGTGGCCGATTGTCCGCAGGGTGCCCTCTGCGCATCGCCTACGTGCGTGGCTGGAGAGTGCGGCTTCGCGGCCGCGCCCGACGGGCAGCCCTGTGACCCCGGCGGCTGCCTGGAAGCCGGCAGCTGCAAAGGTGGCGCGTGCGAGGGGGCCACGCCCATGGTCTGCCCTGACCTCGGTCCCTGCTTCGCCCCGGGTGTGTGCGACCCTGTGACCGGCGCATGCAGCGCTACGCCCGCAGGCGAAGGCGTCCCGTGCTCGAGCGCGTCCGGGTGCCTGACCGGCGGGACGTGCGACGGGTCGGGGAAGTGTGGCGGCGGCGTCCCCTCGGCTGGGTGGTGTGTCATCGAGGGCCAGTGCGTGGAGGGAGGCGCCACGGCGCCACACGACAGCTGCCTCCGGTGTGAGCCCACGAAGACCGCGGTGGAGTGGACCAGCCTGGGTGACGGCGAGCCCTGTGACGATGGCGACACCTGCACCATCGACGATCGATGCGACCAAGGCGCGTGCGGAGCGACCAGCATCGCCCAAGATGGGCTCCCGTGTGCCGATGACGGGCAGCCGTGCACCCTCGATGTCTGCACCCTGGGGACCTGCCTGCACCCGCCGGGGAATCCCGGGGTCTTGTGCCGAGGGGCGGCTGGGTCCTGCGACATCCCGGAGTTCTGCAGCGGCAATGGGGTGGGGTGTCCGGCGGACCAGAGCATCCCGGCCGGGAGCGCCTGCGATCCCGGCGATCCGTGCTCCACCGCCAGCCGCTGCACCGCGACCAGCTGCACCCTCTGTGCGGTGTTCAAGGACGACTTCTCCGACATGACGCTGGCTCCCTGGACCCTTCAGGGCGCCCTGGCTAGCGTGGTGAAAGACCCTGTGTACGGCGCAGTGCTTCAGAAGACCATCGGCAACGAGGTCAGCGGAGACGCCGTCATCGCCGCGCTCAAGCGGCCCGCCGTCGACTTAGAGGTGTGGGCCACCATCCGTCGGGTCGCGAACGAGGGCTCCTTAAGCCTCGCGATGGCGGACCATGCCGGAGACGGGTTCGTGCTGAGGATCCGCTCCAGCAACGTCATGACCCTCCAGGTCACCAACGACTTCAATCCCAATGGGAGTCTCGCCAGCACACCGTTCGTCCCGCAGCTGGCCCAGTGGTACACGTTCCGACTGCGACGCTCCGGGCTCACGGTCAGCGCCGAGCTGCGCGTCGGACAAGTGGACTACGAGGCCCCGGGTGAACCCACTCTCGCCCTGTCGTGGACGGCCGGAGTCGGCACGCCGGTCACCCCGTTCACGCGCGTCGCCCTCACGGGCGGGGTCACGCTCCAGCTCGATGACGTAGTCGTCTACGGTGACGGCTGCGTGCACGAGTCCTGCTTGCCGATGGCTCCGTCCTCGCCGTGAACCGACCCGCTCCGAGGCAGCCGCGATGAAGCCGCGCGAGGAGACGTTGGACTACGCGCACCACCAACCATTACGTGGGGCTGCGTGGCTCTGCCCGGTGTGCGGGAAACGCGTTAACGCGGCCATCTGCGCCGAGGACGGCGCCAGGACCATCCGGCTGCCGGATCACAGCTCCAGCGACCTCTACGTGGGGCGCGTCGTCAATGAGCGTTACCGCGTGGAGCAACCGATCGGCCAGGGGGCGGGGCAGGTCTACCTTGGGACTCAGGTGAGCCTGGGACAGCGCGTCGCCATCAAGTTCCTCACCAAGGATCGAGGGGCCGACCAGCAGGCGGTGATGCGTTTCCACCGCGGCTCCAGGGCCACCACGCGCCTCTCGGGCCAACACGTGGTCAGGGTCTACGCGTACGAAGTCGACTCGGCCACGAGCTTGCCCTTCCTCGTGATGGAGTTCCTCAATGGTCGGACGCTCGCGTCGCTGCTCCGCGACGAGGGCGCCCTCTCGCCTCGCCGCGCGGCGGCGATCGCCGCTCAGGTGGCGCGCGCCCTGGTCGAAGCCGAGGAGCGTTCGATCATTCACCGGGACCTCAAACCGGAGAACGTCTTCCTTGTCCGCGCGCACGACCAAGCGGACTTCGTAAAGGTGATGGGCTTCGGGTTGGCCCGGACGGTGCCGGGTCTCCCGGATGAGCTGGGCTCGGTGACCCTGGGCGGAGAGATCGTCGGCACGCCGGCCTACATGTCCCCAGAGCAGGTGACCGGTCGGCCTGTCGACACCCGAAGCGACCTGTACGGACTCGGCTGCCTCCTGCACGAGATGCTCACCGGTGCGCAGCCTTACGCCAGCTCCGGGGAGGGAGTCGCTCGGATGGTGGCCCACGTGAGCCAGCCCCCCCCGGTCCTGCCGGAGTCGACGCCTAAGGGCGAGCCGATCCCGGGCTCGATCCGCGCCGTCCACGACGCGCTGCTCCGTAAAGCGAGTCACGAACGGCCGCAATCCGCCGCGGCAGTCCTGGAGATGCTCGTCGCTTGTGCGGCCGCTCCGCTCGGGCGACCCAGCGCGATCCCACGGCCGCAAGCCGCCCCCCCGCCGGAGAGCCCCTGGGCCGGTGAGCCGGCGAGCGAACCCACCGATCTCGGCGCGACAACACGCTCTCCTTGGCGGAGGTCATGGGTCGCCGCATGCGCCGTCCTGGTCCTGGGGGTGGGTGCGCTCTGGGCTTGGCGGCGCGCCGACGATTCGCCAAGGAGCGGGGTGACGAACCCAGCCGAGGTCTCGCTGGCCCCAGCTGCCGGCTCGGAACCGGCGGCGCCAGGGCCAGCGCTAGGGGCGCTGTCTCCGGACGGCGGCTCGGGGACTCATGCGGCTGGGCAGCAGGCGGCGGTGCTCCACGGCGCTACCAGCCCCCAGCGGGGCGGCATCCCCGGGAAAGGCGATCCCAGCCTCGTCCGCCGCCTCGAGCAAGAGCCCGAACGCTGGGGCAGGCGCCCGGATGCTCGGCCACCCACCGTGACTGCCGCGGCCCCCCTACGGCCGCCGCGGGCCACGAGGCCAGCCCGCCGGGTCCCAGAGGTCAAGGTCCGACCGGAACCGAAGCCCGCCCGACCCCTACGCCCGCCACCGCGCGAGGATCCCTGGTAGGGCCCCTCCCCTCGTCTCCCGAGGCCCCAGGCGCGCTCGCGCTGCACCGGCGCCGGAGTTGAAGCGCGCGCCGCCCAGGCATAGGCTGAGGCTCACCATGAAGCTGATCCAGCCGCTATGCGGTGTCCTCCTCGCTGCGGCGTGCTCGGAGCCGGACCCGATCGTGTCGGTTACGCCGTCGCTCGAGATCGCGGCGTTCGACGTAGCCGAGGCCGGGTTCGGAGAAGCGCCGTACACAGTGCACTTCGTCTGGTCGATCGAGGCGAATGACGGCCCGCTGACTTGTGAGCTGGACTGGAACGGAGACGGGCAGAGCGACGTGGTACAGGCGGACTGCGCGGCGAACACCGTGAGCGCCTCGCTCGCGGAGCTACCGGCGGCGACCTTCGTGGAGCCGGGCGAGTATCACCCGCGGCTCCGCGTCAGGGGCGCCACCCTGGAGCGCGAGCTCACCACCACGATCTACGCCAACTTCGTGGTGCTCGCGCCCGGGGCCATCGCGCCAGAGACGCTGCCGGGCTTTCTGAGCGCCGAGCTGTCTTGGGCGAACCCCGTGGACTACGGGCAAGAGGCACCCCACGTCGTGCTCACGTTCGCGTCCGAGGACGCCGTCCCGGAGATCCCCCCGGGGACCGTAGTGATCGGGGCCGGCTTCCTCATGGAGGTCCAGACCTCGACCCGCTCCGGGCCCACGCTCTCGCTCGACGGCGTGGACGCCCCGATCACCGCCGCAATTCAGGACGCGTTCGTGGGGGCCCGCGACGTGGTTCACTCTTTCGCTGACGCCCGCTGTCCGTTCGAAGCGTGCGCCGGTGTGAGCTACGAGGCGCTCGCGCCGGGCGAGGAGCCGTACAGCGAGTACGGCGAGGCGGCCGCGGCCCCGGGGAAGTCACTCGCGGCGCTCCTCGTGGACGGCAAGGGCGCGTTCGGCGGCAAGCTCAAGCTCCCCAGCACGTCCTCGGATTGGGAGCACACGCTGTTCGTGGGCATGGTCGTGAAGAAGTTCGTGCTGGAGATTGAGCGCTTCGACCTGAAGCAGCTCGATGTCGACATCGAGCCGACCGTAAAATACGAGATCAACGTCACCGGGAGCCTCGTGAAGCTGGATCCGGCGGCGAGCATCGGCCCCATCCCGCTGGGCGTGATCCCCATACTGCCGCCCGTCGTGATGCTGCCCGTCACCTTGAACATCGACCTCCGGTTGGCGGTCGACATCAAGCTGGGCGCCACGGCCGAGGCCAAGATGCCGTTCAAGCTGAAGCTCGATTATGCCACCGGAGCGCTGACCGGGTCGGTCGCGCCTCAGCTCGACGCGAAGGCCGATCTACAGGATGGCGTGACCGGCTCGGCGAAGATCTCCCTGGTGCCACGTGTGGAGGCGGGCATCCCAGGCGTGGGAGGCCCCTACGTCGCGCCGGTGTTTTCGCTCACCGGCGAGGCCAAGGCGAAGCAGGGCGTAGCACCAACCACGACGCCGAACCCATGTCCTTCAGAGTGGGTCGTTGGTTACGTGCCTCCCTCGGGGGATGTGCTGTGCCTCGGCTACAAGTTCTCGCTGGGCGGCGAGGCCTGGTTCCATGCGACCTGGCTCGAGAAGATCACGAAGAAGTTCCCCGGCTTCAAGAAGCTGGAGATCACAGTCGCTGAGATCGGAAAGGAGCCCTGTTGGGGACGGTGCGTCGACACCTCGGTGCCGGGAGCTGACGTCATCTCTGTGTCAGACAGCGTGTCGCCATCGGACACCTCACTCGCCCCGGAGGCGGGTCAGCCGGACTTGGTCGTACTGGACACCTCCTGGGTCGCCACGCCCGACACCACCGCCGGGAGCAAAGGCCTCACGGCCGAGTGCTTCGAAGGCACCACCGTCGCGGTGAGCGGCTCTCATCTGTGGGGGCCAGCCATAATGCACGTGAAGAACGTGACCAAGGTCCCCGACGGGCTGGCCGGCTACGCGACCGTGCTGGAAAAGCCCGAGGTCGGTGATCAGAGCGCTCACGTGCCGCCCGACGCCACTGTGTTCACCTTTGGCGATGCATCACTCCTGACCGGCGTGCCGGGTCTTCCCGACTTCATCTTCGGCCGACAGGTGAACCGACTTGGGCGCTCCAACCTCATCGCGGTCTGGAACAACCCCACGACCGGCGACTTCGAGTGGATGTTCAACGTCAGCGCAGGGCACTACTCGTTCACCAACGAGCTCGCTGTACACCGGCAGTTCCAGTTCATCTTCGACTCGCGCAAGACCCCGGCCTACCGGTTCAAGAGCTATGGCAGCAGCGACGGGCTCGCTTGGAAGCCGCTGGACGACCTCCCGTATGCGGCCGTGGTCTCCCTCCCGAAGCCCTGCTTCCAGCTGGCGCAGCTGCAGGTCACGCCGACTCAAGCCTCGTTCGGAGGTGTCGCCACCGGTGGGACCTCTGCGGCCCTCACGTTCGCGGTGACGAACGTCGGAGGGACGGCGGCGGGGGTGCCCGCAGCGGCAGTGACGGGCGCGGACGCCAGCGACTTCTCGATCGCCAGCGAGACCTGCTCCGCGGGCGGTCCACTCGCCGCTGGCGCCTCTTGTACCGTCTCCCTGACGTTCGCCCCTGAGGCTGGGGCGCCGTCGGGACCGCGCTCGGCGTCGTTGGAGGTCTCGTCCACCATCGGTGGCTCCGACAGCGCCGTGCTCCACGGCGTGGGGCTGTCACCCGGACTCGAGGTCACCCCCAGCGTCTTCGACTTCGGCGCGGCGTTCGCGGGCTTCACCTCGGCGGACCAGACCTTCGTGGTGAAGAACAGCGGCACGGGGCCGACCGGCGCCCTCGACTTCAGCCTCTCGGGCGACCCGGACTTCCAGCAGAACGGCGGCTCCTGCGTCAGTGGCGCCGTCCTTCAGCCCGGTCAGTCGTGTACGGCGCTCGTTCGACTTGCGGCGGGCGCCACGGCGCTCATGGGGTCGCGAGCCGGCGCCCTGGTCACGACCGACGGCGCCACGGTGGCGTCGGCGTCCCTTCTGGGCGCGGTGCATCAGGCCGCGGCCCTCAGCCTCCTCCCCGGGACGCATGACTTCGGGAACGTCTCCGTCGGCGTGCCCGCTCCGACCGTGCTGTTCACTGTCACCAACGGCGTCGGCTCGGTGCCCGCGGGTCCCCTGGCCTTCACAGTGACGGGGCCCGACGCGGCTGCCTTCGCCGTGCTGCCGGGCGCTACGTGCGTCCCTGGGGTCACCACCCTCCTCGGGGGAGCCAGCTGCACCATCGAGATCGGCTTCACGCCTACGTCGGGCGGTGCCCGGAGCGCGGCATTGGCGATCACCGCGGTCCCCGGGGGGATGCTCTCCGCGCCGCTCACCGGCACGGGGAAGTGACCGGTGCGCACCGGGCGTGCGGCTCGCGTGTTCTCTTTGCCCGCGTGTGGGGCGCCTCTGTCAACGCTCGAGCGCGCCTTTGCCCTGAATGATCCTCTCTCTGAACTTCTCCACGCGGGCCGCCCGGGTCGCCGAGGTCTTCGCCGAGCTGAGCGCGATCACGTAGCTGCGTTGCCGGCCGGGGGTGAGCGCCTGAAACGCGCTACCCAGCAGTGCATCGGCGTCGAGCGCGTCGGCGAGCTCGTCGGGCAGCTCCAGCTCGCGCACCTCCCGCGGCGCCTTCACCCCGGCGTCGGCGTAGCCCATCGCTTCCTTCAGGTAGGCGTGGATCGTGGGCGCCAGCTCAGCCGGCTGCGAGTTGCTCACGAAGCGCAGCACGTCCTTGTGCTGCGTGTTCGGTCCCTGCTTCTCCAGCAGCCCCTGCGGGTCCGTCATGAGCGCGGCGTTGAAGAAGCTGAGCCGGAAGTCGCCGCGTAGCGCGCCGACCACCGCGATGTTGCGATCCGCGTGCAGATAACATGGGTGACCCCACTTGACGGTCTCGACGAGGCCGGCGCCCAGACAGATGCGGCGCAGCTCGGCCAGTCCCCCCGCCCAGCGGCGTGCCGAACAGTCAGCCGTGGCGAAGCGCTCGCATCGGCCACATCCGTCGACGAAGAAGTCCTCGATATTGCTAATCATGCGCCTGGGCTGAAGGTGAACACCATGGCAGCGTAGCCAGCACCGGCTGGGCCGTCGAGCGGGCCAGGGAGGCGCAGGGCGCCGTCAGAACCGGAGCGACCCGCAGAAGTCGCGGACGCAGGCTCCCTCGGCGTAGGGCGTGCGGCACGACAGCCCGGGCGCGCAGTCCGCCAGGAAACACGCGTCGCCCAGCTGTGGCACCGGCGCGCACCGGAAGGTGAACGTCGCGTCCGGAAGGCACGCCCCAGTCGGTCCACACTCGTTGCCGGCGGCGCACGGCATGCCCACCTCGCGCACCGGGCGGCAAGCGTTCTCCGTGAACTCGCAGTACAGTCCGGCGGCGCAGGTCGGGTCGTTCTCGCAGCGTGTCCCCTCGGTCCCCGGCACCCGACAGAACGACCCCTCTGGCCCAAACGCGCACCCCAGCCCCGGCGCGCACGCGGGCGTCCCCACCGCGCAAGCCGCCCCCTCCCCCGGGATGGGCCCACAGACCCCGTCCCGGCAGGTGGTCCCGTCGACGCAGAGCAGTGGCCCCATCACACCCAGCGCGCACGGGGCGCCGTCGCCGGGGAGCGCGCCGCACATCGCGCTCTCGCTGCCGCACCCTAGCCCGGCCGCGCAGGCTACCCCGTTTCCGCACGGCTGACCGTCGCCCGGCAGCGGGACGCAAGCGTCGCCCGCGCAGTACTCGGCGGCGACACAGTCGTCGTCCCACTGGCAGGCGTTGCCCGGGGCGCGGGCCATGCAGACCTTTCGCGCCGACGCAGCGCACACGAGGTCGCCGCAGTCCGCCGACGGCGCACAGGCGTCTCCGGCCTTCGAGGCGTCGGGCGCCCCGCAGCTCCCGGCCACACACCGGAGGGGCGGCGCACAGTCGGGATCGCTCGCGCAGACGCCGCCCTCCGGGGCGCGCGGGGCGCAGTCCCCGTCGGCGTCGCAGCGAAGGCCCGCGGCGCACCGGCCCTCGGGTCCGCACGGCGCGCCGACGCCCGGCAGCGCCGGGAGGCCACCCGGCGGCGCAATGATGGGGCAGTCGACGAAAAACGTGTCACCCGGCAGCTTGGCGCAGTTCCCGGCGAGCGCGGCGATCGCGGCCAGGCACGGCGCAACGCCGTCGAGCCGCACCTCAGCCTCCCCGCGCGCCACGGCGTCGCGATACGGCTCCAGCTGCTCCCCACACTGCGCCGCGAACGCGAGGCGACACGCCGCGGCGTCCGGGTAACCGGGCGCAGCCGCGCAGCCGCACGCCGTGGCCGCTTGGCAATACCGCGTCGCGTACTCGGGGCACCACGCAGCGACTAGCTGGTCGACAGTGCCACCTGGCCCGGCGGCGCCGGTCTCCGGGACGTCGGCGCCCGGAGCATCATCGGCGCCCTCGCGCGTCACCTCAGCGCCCGGCACGTCGTCACGGGAGGCTATGTCCGCCGGCGCGGTGTCGGTCTCGGCGGTTGGGGACTCGCTCGCGCACGCGAGCGTCAGGGCGGCGAGAGCCGGGAGAAGTCGAGCGGCGAAGCACATCCCGCGACCATACCGGCGGGTTTGCCTCCGGGCGAGGGGCCACTGGCGCAGCGCGGTCAGCTCCCACGCCGGGGTAATGCACCGTGCGTCAACGCGCTCGCGCTGGCGCTCCGGTCGAGCTCAGTCGAAGGTGCGAGCGAGCGCGGCCGGGCTCGCTCCGTCCTCGCGCAGCCGCATAAGGTGGAAGGCCACCACGCCGATGCACGCCGACACGCTGGCGGTGACCGCGGAGAACAAGACACTCGCCATGAGCGCCGGACGGACGGCACCCAGGGCGTGGGCGTCCACGACCCAGCTCACCACCAGATTCGCGAGGGCAACTGACAAGAACACGCCGAAGAGCGCGGCACGGCTCCCGGTGACCAGGGACCAACTGCGCTTGAAGGCCCGGATGACACCCAACCCCTCGGCCTGTGCGGCCGGGACGGCTGCGCACAGCACCATCGTGAGCAGGAGGCCAGGAATCACCAGCGCCAGAAAAGCCGCTCCGACCGCGACCCCGACAGGAGCGACAGCCCGCTGGTCCGCCTCATGGCGTGGAGCCCTCTCGTCAGCGCGGTCACGTCGTCAACCGGCTCGTCGTTCAGGGTCCGCATGACCGCGGCGGTCATGGCCCCCTGGGTGAAGAAGAGCGCCAGTGACGCCATCACGAAGGTCGTGAAGGCGAAGCCCACGGCTCCGCCCAAGTCGCTCGAGCCCCGGGCCGCCTCGTCGGAGGCGAACCACGTGTAGGCAAGGAGCGGCGAATGCGCGAGCAAGCTCAACGACACGGCCGCAGGAGCGTTCCGGCTCCAGACCAACAGACTCTTACTCAAGACTTCTGTGGAGGTAAGCAACTTCGCCTCTTACAGATCGCCACCACGGCAATCCTGCTTGCACCGACGGCGACGTGTCAAGCGCTCGGCTTCGAGTTTGTTGCAAGCGCCTCACTTCAAAAATTCGACAGCATGCCGTCGCCCAACGCGCGGCCCGTGTGATAGGTTGGTCCCGAGTGGCATGAACGTCGCCCGCTCCGGAGGCACCTGGACAAATGACCAAGCGTCCCAAGAACGAGCCAAGAGGTCCGTCACTGAGCACGGTCGGTACGCTTTGGCGCTGCAGGCTCGCGGACGCGGTTCACCCTTGAGAGTGAGTGTGCAAGCGAGACTCCTCGTCGGGGTGGGTTTGTGTACGCTCGTCGGCTTCGCCGTGCGACCCGAACTGGCCAACGCCAAACCGATCGGCCCGTCCCTGTTCTGCTCCAGCTACCCGGATGCTTCGGCATGTGCCGGCAGAGTCGTGAACTGCGCGCACTGCCATGACGGAGCTCCGCCGTGGCTCAACCCTTACGGGCTGACGGTTGGGATCAACCTGTGGGCAGACCCCTCATTCTCAGCCGTCGAAGATGACTACGAGCGATGCCTCCCGAACGCCCTGGCCATGGCGGAGGCGGATGACTCCGACGAGGACGGTGTCCCGAATCGTGAGGAGATCGACGTGGGCACTGGTCCGGGAGACGCCACGAGCGTGTTTCTGGGAGACGTCATCCCGAGCGGCGCCCCAAACCCGGACTTCAGTGTTGGAACCTACGACCCGCGCTTCGCCCTGAGGCGGGTGATGATCACCTATTGTGGGCGCTCTCCCTCCTACGAGGAGCTGGCGGAGCTCGCGGCGGCTTCAGATGCTGGCGCGTTCCTCCACGAGAGGCTCGATCAATGCCTCTCCTCGGAGTACTGGCGTCAAGAGGCTCTCCACCGACTCGCGGACCCGAAGGTTCGCCCGGAGAGGGCCACCGGGCTAGAAGGCGAGTTCATCTTGGCCGACTACTCTTGGGACTATCGCTTGTTCAGCTTCGTCCTGTCGGGCAGTCGCGACGCGCGTGACTTACTGCTGGCGACCTATCATGTCGGTGAGCGCGACCAGATGGTCGAAGGGATCATCGAGCAGGTCCCCGGCTCGATGGCAGGAAAACCCATGCGCATGGGCTCCGGGCAGCCGCTCCAGCCACCGCGCCGCGCCGGTATGATCACGACGCAGTGGTTCCTCGTGATGAACACGATGTTCTCGGCACTGCCGCGGTCCACGGCTGCTCAGGCGTACCGCGCGTACCTCGGGTCGGACATCTCGGAGAATGACGGTATCCATCCAGTGGTCGGCGAGCCTCGGGATGTGGACCAGAAGGGGGTTCGCGACGCTGCGTGCGCCACGTGCCACTCCACGCTCGATCCGCTCTCCTACGCCTTCGCGGACTACAACGGGATAAAGGTCGGCATGAACGACAATCCCTCGGGGCAATACGACCCGAATCGATCAGCATGGGACGGCGACGGCGTCATCTTCGGCGAGCGCGTCAAGGACCTCGTGGATTGGGCCCACTTCGCGGCAAACAGCGACGCGTTCCTGAGGAACATCGGAGAGATGTTCTACCAACAGGCGCTGGGTCACCTGCCGACACCGCGCGACCTCACAGAGTTCATCGCGAATTGGAAAGCGCTCCCCGAAGATGACTACCGCGCAGAGAAGTTCATCCATCGTTTGGTGGACTCTGCCGCGTTCGGTGTGCCATGACCCCGGAGCGCCGGACGTCCAGCGTGACCGACCGCGGCGACTCGTCGTCCGTCAGGGCCCACCTCGGCGGCGTGCCCAAGGGGGCCGAGGCTGCCGTTGAGACGACGTGTTCGGGAGCTGCCCAAGCGCGACTGCGACCCACCACCGCCATACTGTTGGCCTCGTTCGTAACGCTGGGATTGGCCTGCGACACGGACTCCTCCCGGAGCTCCAGCAACGCGAGGCCCGTCGCTCCGTCAAGCGGCGCTTCGTCATCGACGTCGAATACCGACGGTTCGGCCCTCGGTCGGGCGCGTCGTAGCGCGTCCACGGCGGCGCCTGCCACGGAGTCGGCGATGGGGTCCTCCTCGGCTGCGCTCGCCGAGCCCACGATAATGCGGTCGACCAAGAACGATCTTATCTGGAAGCGTTACCGCGCGGTGCAGCAGGACCTGATGCGCGGGTTATCGCTCACCTCCGAGGAGCTGTGTCGCGAGCTCGGCCGTTTCGACTGCGTAGACAGCGTACACCTTGTGGCACTGGGTGGCAACGAGCCGTTCGACAAGATGCTCTACCGAGCTGCTGAGCGTCCCACCGCGACGACGCCCGTGGCGATCGAACGCGTCGTCTGGTCGGCGTGCGTTTCACGAGTCGCCAAGGACGCCGCGGGGCCGCCTGTGGTGTTCCGAGACCTGGACTTGGGGGTAGCTGCGCTCGATCCCTCTCGAGGGACAACCCTGGCGGCTGCAGACTTAACCACGATCACCCTCTACAGGGCGCTCATGTCACGCGACCCGCTACCCAAGGAGCTGGCCCTGGTGAGGCAGCTCATCGTGGATGCGAAGGGCACCGGCGTCTCAGCGAGGGACTTCGCTCTCGCGGCGTGTTTCGCCATCGGCAGCAGCGCCGAGACGCTGTTCTACTAACGGGGAGCCGGGTGACTCGATGACGACTCGCTTCAGTCGCCGTAGCTTTCTCAGGGCAGGGGTCGGGGCCAGCGCGCTGGGGATGCTCCCCATCGGGTGCGGGGGAGAGACAACAGGCCCTGTCGCCACGACCACCGGCGGCAAGCTGTTGTTCGTGGTGGCGGCATCAGGCGGGGCGTCGATCGTCGACTCCTTCCTCCCGGTGGCCAAGACGGACGGGCGAGGAGGCAACGCGTACGACCCTGATCAGCTGGCCCAACCGGCCGGCTCGAACCTGCGGTGCGTCGCGCCACTCGACAACCACTTCATGCAGATGAAGATGGGCAACGGATATCCCCAACCGGCATTTCTCGAGAGGCATATGCGCGACCTGGCCGTCGTGACGGCCGACGGAACGAGCGTGAATCACCTCGTGGCCGCCCGTAAGTCGCTCACGGGCGACGGCATCAACCGCGGTCGGACCCTCGGCGAGGCCTGCGCCCTCGAGCATGGCGCCAGCCTCCTCCTCCCGAACGTCAACATGGCGGGGCAGGGATTCATCGAGCCTGGCTCAGACGAGATCCCGATCTGGGCACGGGCAGAGCCCGTCTCCGACCCCCGGCTCTTCGCCTTCGCCACGGACGGCACCCGAGGCCTCAAGGGAGCTCCGAGCGCAGCCTTGGTCGCGCGGGCGCGCGGCTTCCGGCGAAAGCTCGAGGACGCGTCGCGGTTTACGCAGACCTTCGAGGGCTCTGAGCTCCTTCGAGAGTACCGAGACCAACGCGATCTGATCCTCCCGCGACTCGAGGAGATGAACCTCATCTCACAGCTCCTCCTGTACCAGAAGGGAGAGGCCCCGCTCGACGAGTACGGGCTCGAGTCGTCGCCGAAGTTGCAGCAGCTCCTCTCCACCTTCCCGCGCATGGCGACCGACCCCTTCGAGGCGCAGGCCGCGCTGGCGTTTCTGCTCACACGGTTCGGCGTCTCCTGCTCCGTCACCATCGGTCTCTCGATGAGCCCCAACTTCGACGGTACCGATCGCATCACCAACGCCCAGGCGGCGTTCGATTGGTCACATATCGACCATCGAGGCACCCAGAACGCCATGTGGTCTCGCGTGCTGAAGGTGGTGGACGGGCTCATCGGGCTACTTAAGGCCGAGGACCACCTCGGCGATCCGGCGCTGGGGAAGATGTGGGACCGCTCGCTTGTGTATGTCGCGACCGAGTTCGGACGCGACAAGGTCGCAGAGGGGGGCTCTGCCCACCACCCCAACAACGGGGCCGTGTTCGTCTCGCCGTTGATGCGCGGCAATCGGGTGTATGGGGGCGTCGACCCGAACACATGCCACACCTACGGGTTCGACCCCGTGACCGGCGCTCCTGACGCGAATGTCAGAATGACCGAGGGCCACCTTTACTCCGCGGCGGCCCACGCGCTCGGCATCCCGTTTCCGGGGCGTGTCGACATGCCGGCGGTCGTACGGGGAGCGGGTTAGGGCTCGGGCAGTGACCGCGCCGTCGCGCCGGATGCGTCACCCCCTTGGTTCACAGGAGGTGCCACGCGGCGGGTGGTCAGCGCCAGTCCACCCGAAAGCTGGCGCCCCTGCGCTCCACCACGGGTTCTCCCACCCCGCCCTCTGCCCCCGTGAGCTCGAGCAGCGCCTCGAAACGGCCGGCCATACCGACGAGGCGACTCCGAGGGATGTCCCGGTCACCCGCGTAGGCCAGGCGGACCTCGCCGCTCCGTGAGCCGATCCGCCTGTATGTCGCTGAAATCCCACGTGATTGACGCCGCGTGACCGCGTCGACACGCGAGAGCAGCGCGTGTGGGGCCACGGCCAGCGCGCCGAGTCCTTTCAGGAGCAGGCGAACCGGCGCGACCACTGCGGCGTGGGCACCAAGCCGCCCGAGGCGCCTCACCAACTCCTCGCCTCCCAACCCCGACAGCGCTTCCGTGACGTCGTCGAAGGGCTCTAGCGGCATCCAATCGCCCGCCTGGACGTCGAACAGGCCCGACGTGGCCGCGGGAACGCGTTCACGGACACGCTCCCAGAGCCCCTCGCGCCGGAGGAGGGTGAGACCGGAGACCCATGCGGTTGTGCGTACGAGCGGCTGCATGCGCGCGAGGGTACCACCGACCGCGCCGCTTGCCCCGCAGGCGCTCGCGCGCCTAGAGTGACCCGTCTGGCGCGGCACCCACGGGCTGGGGCGCTAACAAGAGAGGCCTTAACTTGCCCTTCCCCTGCCTCTTCCTCTCGCCGCCGCGCGTGGTACTCCCGGCTCTGCGGCTGTCGAACCAGGACGTAATCGACGAAGTTCGAAGCCGGTTTCGGGGGGCCGACTCGGACTGGCCGCCGATCGAGGCCGGCATTCGCCACGTCTTCGACCGCTGCGGCTCCGCGTGGCGCCATCTGGACCGGGACCCGTCTACGCGAGTGGCGGCCTTCGCCGCGCGCGCGGCGCGCCTCAGCTTGGACGACGCATCGCTCGCAGCTGGAGCGCTCGACCTCGTGCTCTATGGAGGCATCGCCCGCGAGTACCTCGAGCCCGCCACCGCCATGGAGCTCTCGCACAACCTGGGCGTAGAGACAGTCCACGCCTTCGATGTCACCTCGGCGTGTGTCGGTCTCCTGGAGGCCATCCACGTGGCCGCGGGGCGCTTCGCAGTACACGACGAGATGCGGTACGCCCTCATCGCCACCGGCGAGCTCACCCGCGAGTACCTCGCCTACGACGTCCAAACCGTCGACGAGCTCACACATCGCGCGGCCGGCCTCACGATCGGCAACGCAGCGGCCTCCGTCCTGATCGGTCGGACCCCGTTCCCAGGAGGATCGGGGCGTCTCGTCGGCTTCCGTTCTACGGCCGTCCCCCGACACTTCGCCCTTTGCCAGGTCCCCGTGGGCGGCGCGTTCACGTCGTTCTCCGCCGACCTCTTCAGGCTCCACGGCCTTGTCCCCCCGGAGATCCGGGCGCTCCTCGCGGACATCGGCTGGTCACTCGACAGCGTGGATCACTTCGTCTTCCACCAGCCGTCCGACACCATGCTGAGGCGCGTGGTAGCGGAGCTCGGCGTCCCTCCGGAGCGAGCGCCCGCACTGCACTCGGTGTGTGGAAACACCGTCAGCGCGGCGATCCCGGTGACACTGCGCCACCTCCTTGATCGCGGGGCCATAAAGCCTGGCGACAGGGTGATCTGCGCCACCGCAGCTGCTGGCCTGAGCATCGCCGTGGCCGCGCTCGAGTGGTGCGCCTGATGCGCCGGCACGTCGCGCTGTATCGAAACATCGTCAAGACCTTCGGCTGGCAGGCACGGCCGCTGGCCACCTTCGCGCTCCTCAACGTGCGCCACGCGGTGTCGGCAGCCACTCTGGCCCTGGACCGCCTGGTGGTTCCGGAGGCCCTGAGTCGCCCCCTCGACCGCCCGATCTTCATCCTCGGCAGCCCGCGGAGTGGCAGCACCTTCCTCCACCGCACGTTGGTCAGCTCGGGCGAGGCCGCCGGATACGCGCTCTGGGAGATGCTGTTTCCAGCGGTCACGGCCCGTCGCCTGCTCGGCGGCGCGGTCGACCTCATCGCACCTTTCAACCCAGCGCGATTCCACGACCCAGACGCGCACGACACCGGCCTCAGGGACGTCGAGACCGACGACGCCATGCTCCTGTTTCGTTTCCTCGATGGCCCCTTCCTCTGGTCCTACTTCCACGCGTGGCAGGACCACTGGGGCAGCGCCGAGTGCCAGCGTGCTTTCGGGCTTCACGGGGAGTCCACGGAGGACCGCGCGAGGATCTTCGACTACCTGGACCAGTGCTGGCGGAGGAACGCCTACGTCAGAGGGGGGCAGCGAGTGGTGGTGAAGTCGAGCACCTTCACGCTCCGAGTGAGGCAGGTGCTCGCACGGTGGCCTGACGCCCGGCTCGTCCTCATCGTGCGCGACCCCCTCGAGGCGATCCCTTCCGGAATGTCGATGCTGGAGAACGTGATCGCGAGGGCGTACGGCCCGCTCGAGCAGCGCGCCGACGCCGACCGCCGGCGTTGGCTCGAGAACCTGTATCAAGCCTCTCTACAGGTGTACCGCCAGCCGTATGAAGAGCATCAGGCGGGCCTTATCCCGCCCGGGTCTCTCCACACCGTCACCTACCCCCAACTCATCACGGATCTCGAGGCCACCATTCGCCGCCTGATGACATTCCTCGATCTGCCGGTCTCCCCGGCGTTCGAACAGCAGCTGCGCGAGGCGGCGACGCAGCAGCGCTCCCACCGGAGCCGGCACAGCTACGCGCTCGAACGATTCGGGCTCACGCGCGAGCGGATCCTCGCCGACCTCGGGTTCGTCTACGACGGCTATGGCCTCGCCCGCCCGCGCTGAACCGGCGGCACCAGGCGTGGCGCTCGGGGGACCCAAGGGAGTGACTGTCGCCGCGGCATCGGTGCCGAGGGAGTCGAGCGCCTCAGCCTCGGAGCGCCCCCGCCTCGATCCAGTCGCGGATCGCCTGAATCCTGCAAGCCTGGTCGTAGGGCTCGACCGCTGAAGGGGGCATGAGCTCTCCCTCGTGGGGCTCGAGCTTACCCTCTAGCTTCCGCACGAGGAATGAAGCGTCAGGATCGCCGGGTACCACGCGCACGAGATGAGAGAGCCGCGAGGGGACGTTGACGAGGGCCTCATACCCGGTGTCCGCCTTCAGGCTGAGGCCCGAACGGGCGGAGCCCCTCCCGTGGCACGGGCTGAAGTTGCAGCTTGGCTGGAAATACTGCTGCTGGATGGATGTGAAGGTCGGCTGAACGCCGCAGTCGGCGGTCGACGCCGGGCTCTCCACCGGCGCGTCCCCTGGAGCCTCACACCCGTTGCCCACCGCAACGGCGGCGATGAACCAGAGCCCACCCCAAGTCCTTGCCAGTGGGCCGTGCTGCTTGCCGTGCAGGGAGCCAAACGTCATGGGGGGCTCAAGGGCAGCGGCGGTGTGGCGTTGCAGTGGGCGGGCAGCGGGTGACCGCTGTGGACCCAGGTGCGAAGGGCGTTGAGGCCCACCTCGTCGATCTGATCGAAGCCCCCCATCTTGAGGAAACCGACGGCAGCGCCCGCGCCGCCTCCAGTGCCAGCCATCCCAGAGGCGGCCAGGTCTAGCGCGTACTCCGTCCGTAAGAGTCCGCACTGAGCCACGGTAAACGGGCCACGGGCGCCGGGCCCTTCTCGTTCGTCACGCTCTTCACACGTGAGGAACGGATCGTCCATGGTGCAGCAGCCCGCACTGGCGAGGAGGCATGGATCGTCCGTGAAGCAGATGCCGCTCACGCAGTCGCCGTCGCGGCTCACCTCGAGGCTGGCGTGGCACCCGCCGCACCACGCGGTCAGCCGGGGAGCGATGTGCTCCCAGCGAGGCGTGGCAGAGCCGCGAAGCCCTTCAGCCCCTGGGCCGGCCGCGGGCGCCTGATCCAGGACACACCCAACCGAAAACAATGTGGACACTAATCGCCAGCGCACGGCAAACTCCCCGCGGCTCCACCCAGGAGCAACCTACACCCGCCCCACGCGACCCACAAGCGGCGTCAGCGAAGATCCCGAGAGTCTCCTTCGACGGGCTTGGGCGACAAAGACCGCGTGGGACCCATGAGGCAGTAGCCCGCCGCCGCGCTCAGGCCCGGCCACGGCGACTCGCTTACCCCTCCACGTCCTCCACGTAGGAGAGCTTGTGGTGCAAGGACGTCGCGCGTACGGTGGAATCGTCCGGGCGCCGGTAGTCTCGATGCGCTCGCGATAGCCACAGTAGGTCCGGACCGCCCCCGGGTACGGCCAACACCCGCGAGGGAGAACAACACATGAAGCTCTGTGCGTACCTCGGCGCCTTGATCCTCGTCGGCGCCTGCAGCGACTCCAGCCCGGCGGAGCCCAGCCAGCCTGAGGACCTTGGGCTCCAGGAAGACGTCGAGGTGGCCGTCACACCCAGCGTGCACAATACGCTCTCGTGTGTTGTCGAGTGGCGCACGGATGAACCGGCGGTCTCCTGGGTCGAGGTGGCGCGCGTCGAAGGCGGGCCCATTGAGTTTACGCTGGCCACATCCAAGTCTCCGAACAAGGCCGCCTCGCACCGCGTGATTGTCGCAGGCCTCTGGACCGGCGACTTCCAGCTGCGGCCCGCCTGGACCATGGACGGCCAGACCGTGACGCGGGGGCCAGCGCAGCCCTTCACCGCAGCCCCGCCCCCCTCGCACATCACCCCGGCCGAAGTGATCACGCTGGACCCGTCGACGGCGTCGGAGACCTGGGTGCTGACACAAGGGGGGGGAGCGGAGCCGTGGGTCCCGGGACCCACCACGGCGGTCATCCTGGACCGCGAGGGTCGCGTGCGCTGGTACGCCGAGCATCCCACCGGCCCGGGTTCGCTCGCCACGTTGATCAACGGCGGATCTGCCGTCCTGCTCGCAGCTGGCTCAGTGGTCAAGGAGCTCGACTTCGCGGGTGAGACCCTGTGGACGAGCCCCGCTGAGCCCCCCGGTGAATACACGTGGTGGGCCGCTCGTGACGGGAGTTGGCACCACGACTTCCGGAAGCTCGCCAACGGCAACTACTCGGTGCTGCGGGTCGAGGGAGGAGACGGGCCCGCCAGGGACATCCTGGTTGAGATGAATCCGGACGGCGAGAGGGTCTGGGAGTACGACACTGCCGCTATCAGCGAGGCCGTGGGAACCACCTGCTTCGGCAGCGCGGGAATGCTCGACCCGGACTGGGGCAAGGCCTGGTACGCTTCACGAAACGCCGGCATCGTGGCCCAGGTCGACATGGCCACTAAGGGCATCGACTGGATCCTGGGGGCCAAGGGAACCCTGGCCCACGGCGAGGGCGACTGGGCGTGGTTCACTGACCCACACGCCCCCGTCATGCTCGCGAAGGATCGAATACTCCTGGTCGACAGCAGCACGGCCGACATCGGGCGCACCCGAGTCGTCGAGTATGTTATCGCGAACGGCGTCGCTACCCAGGTGTGGGAGTTTCCGCCGGCGAGCAACACTGCTGACGCCTGGTATACGCCGGGTGGCGGCAACGCCGAACGTCTGGCCAACGGGAACACCGCCTTCTCGGGCATCGAGGCGGGCGCGAACGGGGGGCTCGACTACAGCGGAGCTCGTTTCATGGAGGTGACCCCAGAGGGTGACGTCGTCGCCTTCACGCGGGTGTCGGGCTCCCGGCTCTTCTATCGCGCTCAGCGCATACCGCCGCTGCTCACGCCCATCGAAGAGTGACCGCACCAACGTGCGTGTGACTCTGGGTGCACACCGGCGCCTCGACCACAACGCGCGAGGAAGCCGACTAATTACCTGGTGGACACCGGGTCAGCGACCCGAGCTGGGTGAAGTGCCCCGTGTCGGCGCTGGTCCCCTCAACGGTGACTGACAGTCGCCCGTCGTCCATGAGTTCCGCGGTGATCTCCCGTTGGGCATTCGGATTGAACCCGGCCGTGGTGAATTGGGTCCCTTCAGCGCATCCGGAGAGTCCAAAGGGCCCCCAGCGCACGGCGAGCGGGCAGCCTTCGCACCCGGCCAGAGCACTCTCGGAGACGTCAAGAGTGAAGGACCCGCAGTAGACGGCGAAGTCGCTGGACGCACCCGCGTCAGTGATACGCTCCGTTGCTCCGCCCCACGCGCCGAGGATTCCCTCGCCGCAGCTGGGTGGCGATCCGATGTCGGCGAGGTGCTTCCCGAGGTGCTGCTCAGCGGAGGGGTTCACGGCCAGCGCGCCCGCGCCCAGATGAACGCTGGCCGCCGCAAGGGCCTCGCCCAAGGTCTTGTTGGACGTGAGCGCCTCAATCACGGACCGAATGCCCCGCTCCAGCGCGAGTGGGGGCACTTTGCCGCTCACCCCGACCGTCACGCGGGTCGGGCTGTCGAGGGTCTCGAGCAGATCGGCCGTCTGACACCCTGCCAGGATGAGTAACCCCGGACCACCGCGGGAGTTGGCTGCCAGTCGGCCCCGCATCCGTGGCTCGGGGTAATGGATCGCTCCCCAGAAGTCCTGGTTCATCGCGATCCCGACAACGCGACCGAGACTCGGCCGTGCGTCCCCATACGTGATCACGACCACAACATCCGATTGACGCCGTGAGGACAGCGAGAGATCGAGATCCTCGACCGTTGCCCCGTGCCGAACCGTGGTTTCGAAAGCGGCTTGGCCCGAACTGAGCGCGACCAGATCTTCGAGAGAGCTACCCGGCTCTCGAACGTACTTGTTGAACGCGGACAGCACGTCGATTCGCGGTGGGGCCGAGCTGTCGGGGTGATCGCCGTCCGGCGCGGAGCTGAGAGTGGGCAGTCTGACCGAGTAGCTCTCTTCCACGTCCAGTTCGCGGTACTGAAGAGGTCTGCCGATCTCGCGCACGGGCAGCTCACCGCCAAGCCCCAACCACGTCGCGTTTCCAGCTTCGTCCACGGACTCCACCGCAGAGACGCACTCCTCGCCGTCGCAGCGGCGCACTACTCGCACGGCAAGATCGCCGTCCCCCACCAAGGTGGCGTAGTCGAGTGACTCGCCGACACTGTCGGAGATTCGGCCGGCCCGACTTATCGCTTCGACACCAAACTCCGTCTTTGCCTCGGCGATCACGTCGAGCAATGCGCTATCGCCGAGCGCCATCGCGGCGAAGTCCTCCGGCTTGACCTCCTCGTGCGTCGTGGCGGGGAGAGGCGGCCCGGCGGTGTCAGAGGAGGAACAGGCCGTCGCCATCAAGAGCACGACGGACAATGGCCCCCCGATGGAGCGCAGCGTGGCCGGGCCGAAACGAGGGACGATCGGGGTTGGGCGCTGGGCGCAAGTCTCCCGCCAGGCGCCTAGCGCCCAGCCACGGAGAATTTCGCGAGATTTCCGCGCCAAGTTGACCATGACTAGCAACCTTGCAGGGTTAAGCAGCGTCTTGCAAGCGCGCTCAGCCTCACGGAGCCTCACGGACGAAAGTCGCGCCCCGTGCTGCTCCAGCGGGAATATGTCCGCGTGGCCAAACCCGCGTAGGGAGCCCCTGCGTCTATCAGGAAGCCGCCGAAGGCCTTCCGGGGCGGAGTTGCGCCAGACGGCCTCAGTAACTCCAAGAAGACGCGCGATGGACGCTACAGTTCAGGGTCAGCTGAGGAAGCGCCTCGCGAGCTCCACTGCGTCGGGCAGGCGGAGGGAGGCCCCGGTGCCCCAGGCCTCCGTACCCTCCACGGCTCCCAGCTCCCGCCTCGCCTGATCGGCCAGTGCGGTAAACTCCGCCACATCCGCAGGTGGGCGCGGGCCGCCCACCAGCGCTCGCGTCGTCTCCGCGGCGCCCAGAACGACCAACACGGTCCGCCAGTCGCCGAGCTGGCCAGCCATCCGTGCACACGTATCGAGGAGGAAGGCCACGCCGTGCCGGTCGCCCACGGAGACGAGGCCGTCGAGCGCCTCGAGGAGCCAGGAGCGCGCCTCCTCGAGCGGTCTCGCGCGCCAGGCGACGTACGCCACGTTCAAGAGAGCGCGCGTCACCGTCTCCACGGACCGACGCTCGCGCGCCTCGCCCAGCGCGCCCAAGTGCCAGGTCATCGCCGCCTCGTAGTCCCCCCGGTAGCAGGCGAGTACGCCCAGGTTCATCTCGGCCGCTGACCTCCCGAGGGAGTCCGAGGCCGCCTCGAACAGCGAGAGCGCCTCGCCGTGGAGAGCGGTCGCTTCGTCCAGCTTCCCGAGGTACATCGCGACGATCCCGAGGTTCGTGAGCGACCAAGCGATGGGGAGCCCGCGCCCCAGCTGCCGGCGGACGATGAGGCACTGACCGTGGCGCCTCAAGGCTGTGTCGAGGTCCCCCGCGAGCCACGCGAGCGTGCCGGCCCCGTGCAACGGCTCCTCGAGCAGGTGGGGTGCGGCCGCCCCTGCTCGAGCCAGGGAGGCGTCGAGCCACTGCCGCCCTTCGGTGAAGTAGCTGCGAAGTCGCCAGAAGCGCCAGAGGGCACCCGCGAGGCGCAGTGAGGCGTCGGCGCCAGGGTCCCCGCTCTCGGGAGACACCAACCACGCCAGGGCCGCGCGCATCTCGTCGTGAGCGGCGTCCAGGCGGGCGAGCCAGACCGGGCCAGCGGCTCCCTGCAGCTCGCCCGCGGCCTGCTCGGCGCGGCGTAGCATCGCACGTGCGTGAGACCAGCGAGCGTCTGCCTCGGCGCCCGACTCCGCGAGCCGCTCGAGGGCGTACTCCCGAACGATTCCGAGCAGGTGGTACAGAACGTCGCCTCCGGGGTCGCGCTCTAGCGCAAGTACGGACTGGTCCACGAGCACCCCGAGCGCGTCGATGATTGCCAGTGTCGAACCTCCCGGCGAGACCTCCCCGGCCAGCCCGAGGTCGAAGCGACCGGCGAAGACCGAGAGGCGTTGCAACAGAGCGCGCGCGTCCGGCTCGAGGAGATCCCAGCTCCAATCGAGCGTGGCCCGCATCGTTCGATGCCGCTCGGGAACCTGTCGGCGCCCACCCGACAGCCACTCGAGGCGCTGATCCAAGTGGCTGGCCGCCTCACGGAGCCCGATGGTCCTGAGGCGTGCCGCGGCCAACTCGATGGCGAGCGGGAGGCCGTCCACGGCCCGGCAGAGCCGGACCGCGTCCGCGGCCATGGACTCGGTGAGCTCGAACGCCGGATCCACGGCGCGTGCCCGCTCGAGCAGGAGCCGGACCGCGGGGGACTCTAGAGACTCGCGAAGCGAGGAGGCCGCCTCCGGGAGCGGAAGCGGCGCCACGCGCCACACGGTCTCGCCCGGGCAGTCGAGGGGACCGCGGCTGGTTGCGAGGATCCGCAGCCCGGGCGCCGCGCGCAGCAACCGGAGGGCGAGCTCGGCGACCGGCTCGACGAGGTGTTCGCAGTTGTCCAGGAAGAGCAACCACCGGCCTTCGCCGAAGTGCAGGTCCACTGCCAACTCCGGCAGGGCGCCGGCTGCCTCCAAGCCCGCCGCCAGGGCGATCGCCCCCGGCAGCTGCGTCGCCGACGCCACGCCGGCCAAGGAGACATGCACCACACCGCCGAGCGCACCGCCCATACCGGCGATGGTGGCGAGGCCGAGCCGCGTCTTGCCGATCCCTCCGCAGCCCGTGAGCGTCACGAGGCGAGCCGCTCCCACACAATCGACAAGCGTCGCCAGCTCCGCCTCTCGCCCGATCAGAGTGGTCATGGGCTGAGCCCACGCCGGCACCGCCGGCCCCACGGGCAACTGCGCGGGCATGGGCACGGCGGGCGGGCCGGCTTCGGCGACGGGGGGAACAGCAGGATCGCTCGCCCCTTCTCGAAGCGCGCGGAAGAGGCGCTCGGTCTCGGGGCTCGGATCGGCGTTGAGCTCGGCTCGGAGGGCCGACTTCAGGTCGCGAAAGACGCGCGTGACCTCGGCGAAGTCCCCCCTAGCCGCGAGCGTCCGCATCAAGGCGCGGTGGGTGGCCTCGCGCGACGGTGATGCGGCGGCGGCCCGGCGGAGCCAGCCCTCGGCGCCCTTGAGATCCCCTGCCTTCTGAGCCCCATCGGCCAGGGCGTCCAGCGCCCGTAGGACGCCCTGACGGCGCGACTCGCGATCGGGCCGGACCCATGGCTCGGCGCAGTCGGGGAGGAGCGGCCCACCGTACCGGTCAGCAGCCTCCGCCCAAGCGAGTGGCCCACCCGTCGCCAAGGCGCGGTCGAATGCAACGACGTCGATATCCGCGCCGATGGGCTCCAGGCGGAGGAGCTGTGGGGTGGGTGCAGTGATCCGTCCGGCCTCGGGCCCGAGCGCGGTCCGCAGATCAGTGAGCGTACGTCGCAGGTTGCCCTTCGCGAGGTCGCCTTCGCTGTCTGGCCAAAGAAGGCCGGCGAGCCACCCTCGGTCTACCTCGCGGCCCGCCCGAAGCGCCAGCAGCGCCAGGAGCCACTTGCCGCTGCGCCCCCGGAGCCGGAGAGGGTCGCCACCCACGCGCGCCTCGAACGGTCCTAGCAGGCGGACCACCAACCCGGCGGCACCCCGCCCCCGCGACTCTCCTTCCGATGCCTCCATAACGAAAACCATAACCCCGAAGCGCCGTCCGTTCACGGAATCGCGGAATTCGACTCGTCCACGGCGAATGGTCCGTCTCGTCCACGGTCCCGTCCACCCCCCCGGCGTTTCTTGTCGGCACGTGCTCCAACACACCGCCGGAGGAGAGCCATGCAGTCCGATAGCCGTGCCTCAGAACCGATTGCCAGTCCTGATCCATCGATCCCTCCGTTGACACCACGGGAGCGAGAGGTCCTCCGCCTCCTTGCACGGGGTCTCCGCTACTCCGAGATCGCCGTCGTTTGCGGCATCCGCCTTGGGACCGTGCAGGGCCACATAAAGCGCATCTACATGAAGTTGCACGTCGACTCGAAAGCCGAGGCCGCGGTGTCTGCGGTCCACCTCGGCTTGACTTGACCCCCCATAGCCATGGGCTGCCTGACGGCTCAGTCAGGAGCCAGTCTTCGCCTTCAACCTCCAAGGAGATCACTATGTCAGCGTTACGCCTTCTCCCGATGTCGCTCCTGATCCTCTCGGCCTGCGCTCAACCGGGCGCTGAGCCGTTCCCGCTCGGAGACTCCGCGGCGGGCGGCAACCAGTTCGCCACCACTGAAGCTGCGCTCAACGCGACCTGCGTCACCATCAGCCGCAGTGGGGGCCACGGCGTGGCCGACGCTTGGCTGCGCAGCGACCGAGCCACGCTAAACCTGGGGTCATTCCCGCAGATCCTGGCCGGGCGCACCGGGAAGGAAGGCCTCCGCCGCTCCCTGATTCGCTTCAGCCTTGCGGCGGTCCCCAGCAACGCCACCATCGTGTCGTCCACCATGACCCTGCGCCAATTTGGCAACAACGGGGCCGGAACCCTCGACGTCCACCGCGCCATGTCCCCATGGACCGAATCGAGCGTCTCGTGGTCGAGTGGCTCGACGAACTTCGCCCCCGGGCCGGTGGCCTCCTTCTCGAACAACGGCCTCGGCTGGGTTGGGAGTATCTCGGTGGACCTCACCGGCCTCACTAAGGACTGGTACTCGGGGGCCACCGCGAACCACGGCGTGATGATCAAGGAGCCCGTGCCGACGCCCTTGGCGAACTCCGGCTGGGACGCGAGCGAAGGCCCCGCGGCCGTCCAGCCGCGCCTCTCGGTGTGCTACGTGCTTCCGACCTGCGATGACGGGATTCAGAACGGATCGGAGACCGGCGTGGACTGCGGCGGCACCTGCCCGCCGTGCGACCTCTGCGAGGGCGTTGTCTGCAGCCCTCTGGACGAGTGCCATGTGGCGGGTGTCTGCGACCCGGCGACCGGGCTCTGTTCCAACCCGACCGCTCCGGACGGGACGGTCTGCGACGACGGCTCCGAGTGCACCAACCCGGACCAATGCCAGGCAGGCGTGTGCTCTGGCCCCTTCCAGTGCAACCAGACTTGCGGCTGTGACGTGATCGCGGTCGCGGGCGGCGTCCAGCACGCGTTGGCGCTACGGGCCACCGGGGCCGTCCTCTCCTGGGGTTCCAACGCGGCGGGTCAGCTCGGGCTCGGCACCTTCGCGAATAGCTCGATCCCGGTCGCCGTCCCCGGACTGCCGCCGATCACCGCGATCGCCGCGTCGGAGTACCACTCCCTGGCGCTGGACAACACCGGCGCGGTCTGGGCTTGGGGCTGGAACAACCTCGGCCAGCTGGGTCAGCTGACGTTCGGTAACTTCCCGTCGCCAACGAAGGTGCCGGGCCTCTCCGGGGTGACCGCCATCGCCGCGGGATACCGGCACACGGCCGTGCTCAAGAGCAACGGCCAGGTCCTGGTCTTCGGGTACAACGGCTACGGCCAGCTGGGCCAGGGTTACCAGGACTTCAACGCCAATCCCGTTCCCAAGGTCGTCCCGCTGCCGGGGCCGGCCACGGCCATCGCGGCTGGGGTCTACAACGCCTCGGCCATCGTCAATGGCGGGGTCTGGACCTGGGGCTATGGCCTCGACGGGCAGCTGGGCAATGGCCAGCTCATCTACTCCTACAGCCCCGTCCTGGCCTCGGCGATGGGCGGCGTCACCTCCATCACGCTGGGCAACAACCACGCGGCGGCTGTGAGCGCGGGCGGGCCGGCCAGCTCCACCTGGGCCAGCGGCCAGAACAGCGTCAACCAGCTGGGTAACGGCACCACAACCTCCTCTAGCGTGCACGGGCTGGTCCTGACCGCGGCCGCGACACCGCTCGTGGGCCTCACCCAGGTGAGCGCGGGTGCCTCGCACACGCTCGGACGCGACGGAGCCGGCGAGCTCGTGGCATGGGGACACGGCCTCTACAACCAGCTCGGCCGCGGCGTGCTCGTGAACGGCCCTTACGCCAAGCCGGTGCTGGCCTCGGCCAACGTCCCGTTCGGTCCCACGATCGCGTTCTCCGCCGGCGGCTTCTTCTCCTTGGCGGTGCGGCCCGACGGCACCGCTTGGGCCTTCGGGCAGAACGTCAACGGCCAGCTGGGCCAGGGCCACACGAGCCCGGTCGCCTTCCCGGTCCGCGTCCAGGGGCTGTAGCCGACGACCACGTCCGACCACGACCGATCCGCGGGCTCGCGGTCGGTCGTGCGTCGAGGTCGACTCCGGGCGGCAAGACACTCCGCCTCAGCGCCACTAGGAGTGTTTCTTGCGCGAGCGTGAGCCGGAAGTTGCGGTGGTTCCTGCACCCCATCGTTGCCAGGGCGCATCGGGTGATTTAGAAGTGCCGCGCTCCCGGGCGTCCGGGGCGACCGAACCGTCATCACGAGGCCACCATGTCCGTCGCGCATCTCGTCGCTGAGCCCTCCTTCATGGGCACGCGACTTCCGTTGTTCTCGAACCACCCCTACAAGGTGGCCGACATCCGGCCCGAGACCGTGGCGTTCGGCCGCAAGGAGCTCGAGCTGGCCCTCCACGAGATGCCCGGCCTCGAGTCGCTTCGAGAGAAGTACGCGGGCCAGAAGCCGCTCGCGGGCGCGCGAATCATGGGCTCGCTCCACATGACCATCCAGACGGGCGTGCTGATCGAG
>SXOO01000278.1 GCA_005776725.1 Pseudomonadota bacterium
CAGCAGGAGCCGGGGCAGCGCCTTCAGCAGGAGCCGGGGCAGCGGCTTCACCAGGAGCCGGGGCGGCGCCAGCGGCCGGGGCGGCGCCAGCGGCCGGAGCGGCGCCTTCAGCAGGAGCAGGGGCAGCGCCTTCAGCAGGAGCCGGGGCAGCGGCTTCACCAGGAGCCGGGGCGGCGCCAGCGGCCGGAGCGGCGCCTTCAGCAGGAGCAGGGGCAGCGCCCTCGGCAGGGGCCGGGGCGGCGCCTTCAGCAGGAGCCGCGCCTTCGGCCGGAGCGGCGCCAGGAGCCGGAGCTGCGCCCTCCATCTGCGCCACGGCCTCCGCGAGGGCATCGCGGGCTTGCCCGGGCGGCAGCGTGTTGAGCACGGCCTGGATCTTCTCCTTCGACGGGAGGTCCTTCGCGAGCGCCAGCCCGTAGGCGGCGAGGAACTGGACCTCTCGGTTCGGGTCGTCGATCAGCGCCTTGTAGGAAGACGCGTCCTGCTTCTTGTTGATGAGGTAGGCCAGCGCCATGCGGCGGACCTGCCAGTCCCCGTCCTTGAGGAAGGGCTGAACCGCCGAGGGCTCGACGTCGATCTGGAGCTGCATCGCCACGTCCAGCGCGACCTCGCGCACGGTGGCGTCGGCGTCCTTCAGCGCCTTGAGGATCTCCGCCGCTCCCTGAGCGCCCGCGGTGGTCGCGATCACCTGCACGGCGACGGAACGAACGATGGGGTCGCTGTCCTCGAGGCCCTTACGGAGGCCCTGGAGCGCCGCCTCGGCGTCCGGACCCTGGAGGATCGGCGGCTTGTCGGCGGCCCCAGCCGTGAGCTCACCGAGAACCCGGAGGGCGGTGGTGCGCGCCGGGATCTCCGCGTGGGCGAGCAGCTTGGTGAGTCGCGCAAGCTGCGTGGGGTCCTTCGACTCGCCCACGAGGCGCGCCATCCACGCGCCATAGAGACCGTGGAACCACCCGATCTGGCCCAGCAGGCGCTCGTAGTGCTCCCGGCTGGTCTCACGAGAGCCGGCGGGGCGCGCCTCGAGGCCCTTCCGAGCCGCCTCGAGCAGCGTCCCCACTTTTCCGCAGGCTGCGTCGATGGTCTCCAGGTTCTGGACGTACGCAACCACCTGCGCCTGACGGTCGCTCTGCTGCGTCTGGACCTGCTCCACGAGCCCGCCCTCGATCTCCTCGTCCTTCTTGGCGGCGGTCTTGTCGAACTTCTTGATGGCGTCCACGCACTGGGTGACGGCCTCGTCGAGGTCTTTGCCGCTCTCGAGCAGATCACGCTGCACGAGAGAGTCGGCCTGCTTGGCGCGGAGCCGCAAGAGCGCCTTGGTCACGTCGTACTCGAGGGTCTCCGCCTTCGTGAGGACGGGGATCACCTCCTCGGCGGCTCGGTAATGGAACGACAGCGCGAGGTAGAAGCGCTTGTTCTCGAGATCTGGATCCGCGTCAGCCGACTTGTCCTTCGGGAGCGTGAGCCCCACGAAGTTCATGGAGCCCGACAGGGTCTCGAGGTCGGACTCGACCACCCGCCACGTCATCTTCCCCATCGACGCGCGCTTGTACTCCTCGAGCTTGTCCTGAACCTGCTGGAGGAACAGCGGCACGTTCTTGATGCCGCCCTGGTCGACCTCGGCCCCCTGAGGCGCCAGCTGCTTCGGGAGCTTGGCGGACCGGTAGAACCGGATCTCGAGGCCCTCCATCGCGCCCACTGCGCCGACGCTCGCCTCGGAGAGCGAGTTGACGCTGTTCTGGGTGAGGTCGACGCGCTTGTATGTGGTGCGGCCGAACCAGTTCGCGCCCGCAAGGAGCGCGCCCACGCCAACCACCATCAGGAAGGCGTTGAGAAAACTCTGGAACTTCTTTCCCTTTGTTACGGCGCTCATCAGGTCCACCTACGGCTCTCGAGGCTGTACGTACCCACGACGACAGAGACAATGGTGATTGACAGGTAGTAGACGATACCTCTGGTATCGAGCACGCCCTTGGCGATCGTCTCGAAGTGATCGCGCATGCTCAGCGTGGCAATGGCGTCCCGCCACCCCTCGTTGAACACGCCGACCAGCTTGTCGAGGCCGTAGAGCAGCCCGCAGAGCATCGCTCCGAGGAGGAACGCCACGATCTGGTTGCGCGTCCACGCGCTGGCCATGAGCCCAAGCGCCAGGAACGCGGTGCCCACGAGGACGAGCCCGATGTACCCACCGATGACGGGCCCGAGGTCGAGCGACCCGTGGAGCTTGATGGCCAGCGGGTACGCGGCGGTGAGCCCCAGCGTCACGAAGAGGAACAAGACGGCTCCGAGCAGCTTCCCGAGGATGAGCTCCACGTCGCGGATGGGCATGGTGATGAGCATCTCGAGGCTCCCCGTGCGCTTCTCCTCGGCGATGAGCCGCATGCTGATCGCAGGCAGGAGCCCGATGAACAGCCATGGCACCCACTCGAAGAACGGGCGCATCGTGGCCTGCCCTTGCTCGATGAACTCTTCCTGCCAGAAGAACAACGCCCCGAGGGCGAACAGGAAGATGGTGATCGCGAAGTACGCGATCGGCGAGTTGAAGAAGGAGGCGAACTCCCGCTTTCCGATGGCCCAGATGTTCCCCATGAACAGGCTCCGCGAGGGTCGTTCAGACCCAGAACGAAAGGTGTTGGTGGCACCGCGAGGAGGCGACGCCCGGCTGGGCGCGCCTCGGGCGGCCGTTAGTACTGAGTGAGGCGGTGGAAGAGCTTCTCGAGGTCTGCCACGTCGCGCTTGAGCTCGCGGACCACCCAGGCGCCCCGTGCCGCCACGCCGAAGATCGCCTCGGAGACGTCATTGTCGGCTGTGGTGGTGACCGCAAACCGCGAGACGCCGCCGTCAGTGGACAGCTCGGTGACACTGGTCACGCCGGCGATGTCGTTGAGCTCGCTCCGCGCGCGATACGGCTCCACGCCGTCGGGGAGCCGCGTACTCACGAGGTAGCGGGTGGACTCCCGGCCCTGCCGTTCGAGCTCCTCGACCGTGCCGTCTGCCACCTTGGAGCCCCGCGCGATGATGATCATGCGCGAGCAGATGGCCTGAACCTCGGGGAGGTTGTGGGTGGAGAGAATGATCGTGTGCTCTCGACCCAGGTCGCGGATGAGCTTGCGGATCTCCACGATCTGGTTCGGGTCGAGACCGCTGGTGGGCTCGTCCAGGACGAGGACGGGCGGCTCGTGGATCAGCGCCTGGGCCAGCCCGACACGTTGCCGATAGCCCTTGGAGAGCTCGCCGATGTTCTTCTTGATCATGGGCCCGAGGCCCACCATCTCGACGATCTTGCCCACGCGGGCGCGGCGGGTGGCGCGCGGCACGCGCCGGATCTCGCAGATGAACTGCAGGTACTCGACGATGCCCATGTCCGGGTACATGGGCGCGTTCTCAGGGAGGTAGCCGATGTTGCGGCGGACCTCGAGGCTGTTCTCGAAGCCGTCGTGGCCGGCGATAGCGAAGCGCCCCGACGTGGCCGAGATGTAGCCCGTGAGGATCTTCATGGTGGTGGTCTTCCCGGCGCCGTTCGGCCCGAGGAAACCCACGATCTCACCCTTGCCAACCGAGAACGTGATGCCCTGAAGCGCCTCGAAGTCCCCGTAGAACTTGCGCAGGTCGGCCACTTCAATCATCGGCCTACCCGTTACTGCTGCCCCCGTCATGCCCTCTCCTCACGTAACCCGGATCCTGCCGGGACGACGTCGCCGCGCTCAAACCCAACGGCCTGCGGAATATTCCCGAAGCTGGACGCGGCGCGTGGGCGCGGAAAATAGGCCCACAGGCGAACCTGTCAACCACAGGGCGCGTCTGGCGCCCCTGGGCCGGGTGTGCTTTCCTCCTTCACATGCGAATCGCTGGTGCGCTGAAGGAGTTCCTGCTGTACCGCGGGCTGTGGGCCAAGCCCCGACAGGCCGACCCCGAGGCGTCGTGGGAGAAGCCGGCACCCGCGGGCCCCGAGCTGCCGCCATTCGTCCCGGGCCCCGCGGATGGCGCCTTCGATCACCCCGTGGTCGACCCCGAGGCTACGGAGCTGGCGCAGGCGATCCCGTCGCTCGGCCGCAAGAAACACCCCCACCGGAACGACCACGAGCGCGTGGTCATCCGGGTCGAGCACGAAGCGTCCCGCCCACCCAAGGGGTGAATGCAGCCCGGTGAGAGCGCGCCCTGGAGCTCACTCCCGGGACCACCCCCAACGCGCCAGCCCCCCTCCTCGTCGCTAGGCGGGCATTCGAAAACGAAGCGAGTAGTAGAAGCGGCTCACCTGCTCGGCGAGCACATCGGTGGCGCCGGCCGGCACAGCTTCGACCGGGCAATGGGGCGCCGCGTCATAGAACGTGAGCGCCCGAAACAGGGCCCATCGCACCGGACCGAGGCCAGGCTCCAGCTGTTCGTCGACCACCACGATCGGAGTACCGGGCCGCGCCACGCGGCCGAGCTCCGCGAGGGCAGCAGCCGGGTCTCGAAATCCTCCGATGCCCCCCACGTGGAAGACCCGATCGAAGTCGGCGTCTCGGAAGGGCAGCGTGTGGGCATCACCCTGGACGAGGTGGACGTGGCGATAGCCGAGCTTTCGTACCCGACGACGCGCCCCCGCCAGCATCCCTATCGAGAGATCGAGCCCCCACACCTCGACGCGGCCCCGCAGCGCAGGGGGCAGCGCCGCCTCGATTCGAGGGAGGTTCGCGCCGGTGCCCACCCCGACCTCGAGGATCCGCACCGGCCGGTCCATGGGCAGCGCGTGGAGCTCGAGGCGGCGCATGTAGCCCTCGCGCAACGACTCCTCCGAGCCGGCCCCTTGCATCAACGGAAGTAGAAAACGGACGGCGGGGTCGTGGAGCCGCGGGAGCCCGTCGTAGAACCGGCGCATGAGGCGGTCCGGGCCGCGAACCCACTCCTCCCTGCCGAGCCGTGGTAGGCCGTCCCGGATCGGCCACGGCGCGCAGCTCGCGCACTCCAACGCATCGCCCCGCCGGACGAACTCACGGCGGCAGACAGGGCACTGAAGGCGAGCGATATCGCCGCTCCACTCACCCATCGACTGCCTCGAAGCCGGCGCCGAGCGCCTCGAGCCGCGCTCTTGCTTCCGCGAGACCAGCACCCCGGATCCGTGCCACCTCCAAGGCCGCGCGGGCGCCCTCATAAGGCGTCCCGATCCGCTCCGCGGCGCGCTCCGCCGCTTCGAACGACTCCAGCGCCGCCCGGGTGTCTCCGCCTGCCGCCTGGGCGACGCCGGTCCACAGCGGGGCGTGCGCGGCGCCGAAGGGGAACGTCTTGGCGAACGCGCGCATCGCCTTCACCACCTGCAACGCGGGCTTCCGAGCGCCCGGGTCGCCTCTGCGCCAGAGGGTGATGAACACCTCAGCGAGAGCCGCCGTGCTCTGTTGCGTCCAGTACGCCACGGGCCTCACCCCCGCGACCTTCGGCAAGACCCCCATGGCGACCTCTCGCGCGGCATCCGCCTCGCCCGTCCGCAGCAGGGCGAGCGCCCTGAGGCCCTCCAGCCACACGACCTCCGAGGCCATGCCCTTTTGAGCCGTCCATTCGCGCGCGGCCTCCAGCAGGGGCCGGGCAGTTCCGGCCTCCCCGAGTCGCAACAGGGCCTCCGCCTGCCCGAACAGGCTCCAAGTGCCGGTCTGGGCCGAGCCGCTCTTTTGAGCTGACACGCGCACCGCTGACCAGAGCTGGGCCGAGGGCCGGAAGCGCCCTGAGTAAAAGAGCGTCTTGGCGAGGATCGCCATGGCCTCCTCCCTCAGGCGAAGGTCGCCGATGCGCTCGGCGATCTCGATCGCGCGGCGGAGACGCGCCTCGCCCTCTACCCAGCGCGCGATGTAGATGTCGTAGACGCCCACGCGTGAGAGGACGTACGCCTCCGCGCCCGGCGAGCCCGACTCGGTGACCACGCGTAGAGCGCGCTCGGTCCAAGCCTGGCAGATCCCGTGGAGCGGCACGGTGCCGAGCACGATGCTCATCGCCGCGTACGCTCGCCCGAGCTCGGCAGAAGGGCCGGCCGGCTCCGCGGTGTTGAGCTCGCGGAGGCCGGAGTCGAGGCAACCGAGCGCGTCCTCGCCGTAGATGCACACCTCGGTGATGCGGTTCAGCACACGCGTGGCTTGGAGGCGGCTTTCACGCTCGGCGGCGGGCGCGGGTCTCGGCCACCACCGCTGCCCCATCCGGACGAAGACCTGGCGTAGCAAGCTGCCCACCTGGCCCAGGATCCCGCCGGGGAGCGGGCGTCCGAGCAGGGCCAGCGCCTCACGGCCGTGTACCCGACAGGCCGCCAAATTCCCCTGGCGGAACTGACCCTCCGCGAGCTGTCGCCGCCACGCCCCGATCCGAGACCCATCGGCGAGCACCTCGGCGGGGCTGATCGCGAGCGCCCGTTCGAACGCCTCGACGGCCTCCTGATTCGCGTAGCTCTCGAGCGCCTGCCCGCCGGCGCGCTCCAGATATCCCACGGCCTGGAGACGCTCCTGGGCGTGCTCCCAGTGGTGCGCGAGCACGGACCACGACGCGGGGTCGTCCCTCCGGCCGTGCGCCTCGTACCACGCGGCAACTTTCCGATGCAGCTCGCGCCGCTGCGCCACCAGCATCAGCTCGTAGACGGCGTCTTGGGTCAGCGCGTGTTTGAAGAGGAAACGCTCCCCGCCCAGGGGACGCACGAGATCGAGCTCGACGAGGGGCTCGAGCTGCCCTGGGGTGCCCAGAACATCGTCGAGCAGCGCTCGCTCGAACGTACGACCGATGACGCTCGCGACCTTGAGCAGCAGCTGAGACGCGAGGTCGAGCCGATCCACGCGAGCGGTGACGACCCCTTTCACCGTCTCGGGGAGCGCCGTCTTCACCAGCTCGCCCACGGGGACCGCAATACGCAGCGCGTCTCCTTCCACGACCACACGACCGAAGTCTCGAAGGGCCAGCGCGAGCTCCTCGGAGAACAGCGCGTTTCCTGCGCCGCGTTCGAACACGAGCCTCGCCACCTCGTCCGGGACATCCCTAACCGCGAGGCGCTGCCGTACGAGGGTCCGGGTATCCTCGAAGTCGAGCCCCTCGAGCTGGACCGTGGCGGTGGTGGGCAGCTTGCGGAGCTCGCCGAGCTCGGGCGGCACGCTCTCGCCGAAGGGGCGCGACGAGACGATGAGCGAGATCGGGGCCACCTCGGCGGCCACACGGACCAGCAGCGCCCACGACTGCGTGTCGAACCAATGCGCGTCCTCGAGCACCACGAGGAGCGGGTGTTCGCCAACCGACCGCGCGAGGACGCGGCACAGGAGCTCCTGCGTCTTGTTGGCGCGGGCCTCGCCGGTCATGTGGCGCGTGACCTCGGTCTCCGAGAGCTCGAGGGGCAGCACCACGTCCAGGAGGGGGGCCAGCTCGGGCTGCTCGAGGGCCGCAGCCAGGGCCGCCCCATCAGCCGCCGCGTCCCCGAACAGCTGAGCGAAGACGGCGCGCCACGCGCGGTAGGGTGTGGCGCGGTCGATCGAGTCGCCGGCGCCGACGAACACGTTGGCCCCGAGCCGCTTCGCCTGTTCCACGGCCTCATCTACGAGCCGCGACTTTCCGACCCCCGGCTCGCCGACCAGAACAACGGCAGTGGAGTCGCCTCGTCGAAGGAGGCCCTGGATCGCCTCGGAGAGCACCGCGCGTTCGGCCGTCCGACCCACCATCGCCGTGCGCGGTCGGACGGTGAGCCGCGCCTCGCCCGTGGGCTGGAAGGTGGGAGCGGCAACCGCCTTGCCCTTGAGCTGTAGGGTGGGCCCCTCGCGAAAGACGTGGAGCGACCGCGCGGAGGCGTGCGTGATCTCGTCGACGAGGATGCCGTCGGAGTGCTCCATGATCCGCGCGGCCAGGTTTACCGAAGCGCCGATCATCGTGTACTCGGCGCGTCCTTCGCTCCCGACGGCGCCGCAGAACGCGGTCCCCGTGGCGATACCCACACGGACGCGCTGGCCCATCGCCAGCAGTTGCTTCTGAATCCCGAGCGCCGCGTGCACCGCGCGAGCCGGGTCGTCTTCGTGGCTCAGCGGCGGCAACCCGAAGGCGGCGACCAAGACCGCGCCCTTCTCGTCCACGGAGACCTTGTTGATACTGCCGTCCACCGCGTAGACCACGGCCTGAATCGCGGCCACGATCGCTTGCGCTCGCTCGATCCCCTCGTCGCTGGGGTCTTCCGCGGCCGGGAGGGCGGCGAACAGCACCGCCACGCGGCGCAGCTCCCCGAGCCACGCGGACTGGCCGGCGGCGAGGCGCGCAAGCACCACACCCGGTAGATACGAGCGGAGCGCGGCCGACACCGCGGCCGGAGGGACCAGCGCCAGCGCTTCGACGCGGCGGGGCGAGCTCGCGGGCGGCGGCTCGACCTCGAGCCCGAGCACGAGGTGGGCGCCCTCGACGGGCGAGACCGTCCCAAGGCGAATACTCCCCGGCACCAGCGCAGCGGCGCTCTCGGAGACCACCACCTGGCCCGGCTCGGTGCCTCGCTTGAGGGCCGCCAGGTGCTGTAGTGGCGCCCCGAGGACCAGCGGCTCCCAGCGATCGAGCACGCCACCAAGCTGGGTGAGCGCGAGCTCGCCCGCGGACACGCACAGCCGCACGGTGAGCCGCTCGTCACCCGCGATGTGAGCTGGCGCCGCCCACGTCCCGAAGCGCTCTTGGACCGCCAAGGCCCCACGCAGAGCACTCAGGACCGCGGCGGGGAGCTCGGACGCGGTGGCCGCCGGCCAGATGGCGAGCAGCGCGTCCCCGGCGAACTTCACGACGTCGCCGCCCTGGTCCGTCACCAGCTCGACCAGAGGCCCGAAGTAGGCGTCGAGGCAGTCGCGAAGGGCCTCGGCGCCGTTGGTCGACGCGGCCGCCAGCCGTTCGGTTAGAGCCGTGAAGCCCGAGATGTCGGCGAAGAGGACCGCCGCCGGAAGTCTTTCGACCACAGCGCCCGGGTGCGGCCGCGGATCGCGCGCCACGCGGTGCAGCGTGTGGGCAGGCACGTAGCGTGCGAGCTGACTAGGTTCCGACGCGTCCACGACCCTCGCCTGATGAGGTTTCGACGCTAGCACGGCCCGCGCGAGACGCGCCACGGGCGCGCGCGGGCTTTCGGCATCTCCGATCGGGGCCGACGCTTGTCGGGCAGTCCTGGCCCATTCAAGCCACCTCGTCGGAACCTCGTCGTTGCGTTAGTCTCCGACGGCTCGTTCTAACGAGCGCAGGAGCGTGTAGGCATGGGGAAGGGTCAGGGCCTTCGAGTCGGCCTCTTGTTCAACCTGAAGCGGGTTGATCCAAAGGCCACGGGTGACGACGCGGAAGCCGAGTTCGACAGTCCGAATACTGTGGGCGCCATAGCGCAGGCCATCGCGTCCTTCGGCCACACGGTGGTGGAGATCGAGGCCACCCCTCACTTCCCGGAGGCCGTCAGGGCGGCCAACCTCGACGCGGCGTTCAACCTGTCCGAGGGTCTGCACGGGCGTGCGCGCGAGGCGGTCGTCCCGGCCGTGCTGGATCTGGTGGGGATTCCGTACACGGGCTCCGACGCCACGACGCTAGCGCTGGCGTTGGACAAGCAGCTGGCCAAGACGGTCGTGCGGGCGGCCGGCGTTCGTACGGCCCGCTCGTTCGTGATGCGCTCGGGTGACCAGCGCGTCCCGCGAGGCTTTCGTTATCCACTGATGGTGAAGCCCAACGCCGAGGGCTCGAGCAAGGGGATCACCAAGAACTCGGTCGTGCACGACGAGGCCGAGCTCCGAAAGGTGGCGGGCGGCATGATCGCCCGCTACGCCCAGGGGGCGCTGGTCGAGGAGTTTCTACCGGGCCGGGAGTTCACCGTGGGCCTCCTCGGAGACACCCGCTCGCCCGAGGTGCTGCCGCCGATGGAGATCGTCTTCACCAACCCGGCCGACAAGCACCCCATCTACTCGTTCGAGCACAAGCTCGATTTCACTTCCGACGTCCGTTACGACGCTCCCGCGCAGCTCACACCGGCGCTCGATCGCGCGGTCCGGCGGTGCGCTGCGAAGTCCTATGCCGCGCTGGGCTGTCGAGACGTCTCCCGAATCGACCTCCGCCTGGACGCTGCGGGCCGGCCAAACTTCATCGAGGTGAACCCGCTGCCCGGCCTCACGCCGGACTTTTCGGATCTGTGCCTCATCGCGAAGAGCGCCGGCATCGACTACGTCACCCTGATCGGCAAGATCCTCCAACCGGCGCTTGATCGTGTTCTGGAGGGTCGGGGCGCTGGCGGCACGGCAGGCGCCCGGCACGCGGCCACACCGTCCCGCCCGGCTGAGCGCCCTTGACGCCGCGCTGCCGCTTCCGCGACCTCGGCCTGCGGCTCGGACGCTTCGAGCCCGGCGTGTTCAACGCCATCACCGACGTAGCGGGAGTCCGGGTAGGCCACGCCACCATCCGCTCCGCGGACCAGCGGGTCCACACCGGGGTCACCGCCGTCCTTCCGAACGACGGCAACATCTTCATGGAGCGCATGTTGGGCGGCGCGTTCGTCCTGAACGGCGCGGGCGAGATGTCTGGCCTCATTCAGGTCCAGGAGTGGGGCCTCCTCGAGACCCCGATCCTCCTCACGAACACGCTCTCGGTGGGGTCCGTCTCGGACGGCGTCGTGAAGTACCTCCTCCGTCGTTATCCCGGCATCGGGAGGGACCACGACGTGATCATCCCGCTCGTGGGCGAGTGCGACGACAGCTTCCTGAACGACATCCAGCTCCGGACCATCGACGAGCACCACATCACACAGGCCATGGACGGGGCGAGCACCGGGCCCGTTGCCGAGGGCTCCGTCGGGGGTGGCGCCGGCATGGTGGCCTTCGATCTCAAGAGCGGCATCGGCACGTCGTCTCGAGTGATCCCGATCCCCGCCGAGAACCCCGCCCACGACCCTCTCCGCTACACGGTGGGCGTCTTGGTCATGAGCAATGTGGGCCGCCTCGAGGACCTCCGCGTAGACGGCGTGCCGGTCGGCGAAGAGATCAACCGGCTCTTCACCGAGGAGCGCAGGCGATCGCTCTACGGAAGCGTCATCGCCGTCGTGGCGACCAACGCGCCCCTGATCCCGTTCCAGCTGAACCGCCTCGCCAAGCGCGTGGCCCTGGGCCTCGGCCGAACGGGCTCCTACGCCGCCCACGGTTCGGGCGAGATCATCATCGCCTTCTCCACTGCCAACCGGGTGCCGCGCCGTGCCCCGGCGCCCACCTACACGCTCGAGGTGCTGGGCGATCGCCATATGGACCCGCTGTACATCGCCGCGATCGAGGCGACCGAGGAGGCCGTGTTGAACGCGCTCTGCGTCGCTGACGCCACCGTGGGTATCGACGGGCACGTGGCCCCGGCCCTGCCGCTGGACGCCCTGGTGTCGGTCATGGCTCGCCACGGACGGGGCCCCTCGGGCCCAACCAGGGCGGCGGGATGACAGCGCGGGTCGCCCTCCTCGTCGCCCTCCTCGCCACGCAGAGCGCCGTAGCGAAGGACATGAACGGCAAGTTCGGGCTCGGCATCAGCCAGACCTTCGGGGGCGTGTCGGGGTTCGGCTTTCAGTACTACTTCACGCGGTCGCTGGCCCTCGACGTGGATGTGGGGGTCTCTTTTGCCAGCACCCCCGACGGCCAGTCGTCGACGGCGTTCGTTGGCGGGCTCGGCATCTTCTACGCCCTGGTCCAGCACCGGACCGCCAACCTCCTGATTGGCCTACGGGGCGACTTCGGCGTGCGCAGCGCTCCGAGTGACGCGCCCGAGACCACGCTCGCCGACGCGGTGAACCGCTCGACCACCCCGGAGGAGACCGCGTTCTCGGGCTCGGTCTTCCAGTTCAACCTCGAGATCCCGCTGGTCATCGAGTTCTTCTTCTCGGACTCGGTGTCGTTCCACGTGGCCGCGGGTGCGCTTCTGGTCTTCGTCCCGGAACAAGGCGCGTTCCTCGACGCCAAAGGGGTCGCCTTCGAGAGCTCCTCGTTCATCCTGGCGCTGGGCAGCGGCGGCTTCCTCGGCAGCGCGGGCGTCACCTTCTGGTTCTGATGCGCCACACCCTCCTCGCCTTGCTCGCCATCACGACCACCCTCGGCTGCGCCACGCGTTATCTGGTGGACCCCAAGGATCTCGCCGCGTCACCGCCCAAGCCCATCGCGGCGGTGGACGGCGAGCGCCACACCTGGCTGCTGAGCGATCGCGCCGCCGCTGCGGCCACCCCGGAGGGCGAAGTGGAGCTGTACGACGAGCGCCACGCCCTCCGCGGATGGGGCTACGGCCTCGTCAGCGTGGGCTCCGTGGGCCTCCTCGCCATGGTCACTTTGGCGGCCACCGGGTCGGAGCTGGGCGAGGAAGCGTGGCCATGGGCCTCGACCGGCGCTGCGGTGGCCGTTGGGACAGGGCTCCTGGTATGGGCACTCTTCTCGGACGGCCCCGAGGTCGACGCCCCCGCACCGTGAGCGCGCGCCGCGAGGCGGGCTCAGTCGGCGTCCAACTCTTTGAGCCTCAGCTGAATCCCGCGCTTCGACACGCGGAGGGTGGCCGCGACCGCGTCGAGATCGCCGCCCGCCGCCTTCAACGCCGCGCGGAGCTCCTGAGGCTCGAGGTCGCGTGCCTTGCGGACTCGGGGCGAACGGTCGATCAACGCATAGAGGGTGGTGCGGCTGATCCCGAGCGCCTCGGCGGTGGGTCCGGGCTTCCAGTGGTGCGCTTCCAATGCCTCGACCATCTCGTCGTCGGTGAGCACCCGGGGCTTCGCGGGCGCCGCGCTGGGCCGGTGCGTGATCGTCCGCGGCGGTCCGGCGAGCCCTGTGGGGATCGGCAGCTGATCGTGGTCCTGACTCGCGATCGCCAGCTGACGCGCCACGTTGCGGAGCTCGCGTACGTTCCCGGGCCAGCCGTGGGCGCACAACACGCTCATGAGCGCTGGCGGCACCAGGGGCTTCCCGGAGGTGCGCGGCTCCAGTCGATCGAGCAGCCCCGCGGCCTCGAGCTCCTGCCGCAGGAACGCGTGAAACAGGCGACCGATGTCGTCCTTGCGATCACGGAGAGACGGCACGCGGATCACGTAGCCGCTGAGCCTGTGGAGCAGGGGCGCCCGAAAGCCCTGCCCTTCGAGGTCGGCGTCCGAGGCCGCGACCACCCGGACGTTCACGGTCCGCGGTCGTGCCCCGCCGACGGGCGTGACCTCACCCGTCTCCAACACGCGAAGGAGCATCGGCTGGAGCTCGCTCGGCGTCTCGCCAATCTCGTCTAGGAACAAGGTCCCGCCGTCTGCTCGGGCGAAGAAGCCGTCGTGGTCGCGGGCAGCGCCCGTGAACGCGCCGCGGATGTGGCCGAAGAGCTCGCTGGTGGCGGTGGTGGTGGCGATCGCCGCCATGTTCACGGCGACGAACGGCCCCTTGGCGCGCGGACTGGCGTCGTGGAGCGCTCGTGCCACCAACTCCTTGCCCGATCCGGACTCTCCCCGGAGGAGCACCGGAACCTCGAGGCGCGCGACCCGGTCGATCTCCACGCGCAGCGCGTCCACGGCCACGCTGTCCCCGAGGAGCCCATGGCGCGCGCTCCGCGCTCCGGGCGGCAAGGTCCGGTGGAGGAGCAGCGCAACTGAGTGTCCCAGCGTGAGGACAGCGCCGCGGTCCAGGCGATCCGGAGACACCTGCAGCACCGGATCCACGGGCTCGCCGTCGAGCTGAACTGAGCTCCCGGCCGCGGTGGCGTCCAGGCGAATTCCGCCGCTCGCTTCGACGGTGATCGCCAACGGCCGCCGCGAGACCCGCTGATCGGCCAGGGGCTCCGCGTGGGGCCCGTCGCCGAGCCCCGGCGGCGCGAACGCCGGCTCGAGCCGCGAAAGCAGAACGGTGCGTTGTCGCAGCCGGAAGACCTCGCCGACGCGGGCCATGTCGGGGTGGGACAGGATCGTCAGCTGTGGCGTGCGAACCGGAGCTGCAGCCTTGATCGGCTCCAGGTCCCGGACGGTGTCTGCGTGTTTGTATGGGCGCTCCGCCACTCCCCCTCCGCGGCCGCCAGAGCCTAGCTAAGTGCCCGCGAGCACTCCGCACATCGAACCCCGCGAGCAATACAGTAGCCCGGTGCCGCCGTCGAGAGGTTGCGCGCTCCCCGAGTCGGCTGCTATTCCAGCGCGGCCATGAGACGCCTCCTGATCACCGCTCTCTTCGCCGCCTGCGCCACCACGGGCCCCCTCGAGGGGACCGAGGCCACCACCCACTCCTCCGTCACCAGCAAGGTCTCGCCCATGAGTCAGCCCTGGAAGGACGCCGCGACCGTCGAGTCGCTGTGCGCCGCCGCCCTCGAGTCCGCCACGAAGCTCCGCCAAGAGCTCGAGGAGGGGCGCGCCGCTCAGCCGCTCGAGACCTACCGCGAGCTCCTGAAGGTGCTCGACGCTCCGAACGGCTGGGTCTCGCTGCTGTTTCAGGTGAGCCCCGAAGCCTCGGTCCGTGAAGCCTCGGATGCTTGCAAGCAACGGCTGTCCAAGTTCGGAAACGACGTCACGCTGGACCGCCGGATCTTCGATGCGCTGGCGGCCGTGGACGTGTCGGGGCTGGGCGCGGAGACACAGCGCTCTCACCGGCTCATCCTGCGCGAGTTCAAGCGCTCGGGCGTGGACAAGGACGACGCCACGCGTGACCGCCTGCGCACGGTGTACGAGCGCCTCGTCGAGCTGGGTCAGGACTACCAGAAGAACGTGTCGGAGGACGTGCGGAGCATCGCGCTCACCGACGTGAAGGAGCTCGACGGCCTGCCCGCCGATTGGATCGCTGGCCACCCCTTGGTGGACGGGAAGATCACCGTCACCACCGACTACCCGGACTACGTGCCGCTCCTCACGTACGCGAAAAACGCAGACGTCCGGAAGCGCCTCGCCCGCGAGTTCGCCGCACGTGGGTACCCGAAGAACGCGCCGCTCCTCCAGGAGACGCTGGAGCTGCGGTCCGAGTACGCCAAGATCCTCGGCTACCCGAGCTGGGCGGCCTACTTCGCCGAGGACAAGATGGTGAAGACCACGGCCACGATCGAGAGCTTCCTCACGGAGCTCCTCGGGATCGTACGCCCGCGCGCGGACGCCGACACCCGCGAGCTCCTGAGCCGCAAGAAGAAGGACCTCCCGGAGGCCACCGAGTTCGCGCTGTGGGACCGCTTCTACTACCTCGGCGTGGTTCGCGAGGAGACCTACGGCTACGACGCCCAGGCCGTGCGCAACTACTTCCCGTATACGGCGGTGAAGAACGGGATCATGGAGCTCTACGCCGAGCTGTTCGGCCTGGAGTTCGTCCGCGCTTCGGACGTCCCAACCTGGCACCCCGATGTGGAGGCCTGGCGGATCCAGCGCGACGGGCGCGCGTTCGGGATCTTCTTCCTCGACATGCACCCACGGGCCGACAAGTACAAACACGCGGCGATGTTCCCGATCCAGACCGGACTCGCGGGCGGCGCGGAGCCCATGGCGTCGCTCGTCTGCAACTTCCCGAACCCGTCGGGCGGTGACGCGCTGATGGAGCACGGCGACGTGGAGACGTTCTTCCACGAGTTCGGCCACCTGCTCCACCACCTGCTCGCGAACAAGGCCACCTGGACGAACCTCGGCGGGATCTCCGTGGAGTGGGACTTCGTGGAGGCGCCCTCGCAGATCCTCGAAGAGTGGGCGTGGTCCTGGAAGGTGTTGGCGCGGTTCGCCAAGGACCCGAAGACGGGCGAGGTGATCCCACAGGACCTGGTAGAGCGGATGCGGCGCGCGGACGAGTTCGGCAAGGGCGCCGAGACCCTCCGCCAGCTCTTCTTCGCGGCCTACAGCTACTACGTACATGCGCGGGACCCTGGGGGTCTCGACCTCGAGGCCTTCTCGGACGAGATGTTCAAGACCTACAGCCCGTACGCGAGGGTCGACACCGACCACCTCTACGCCAACTTCGCGCACCTCATCGGCTACACGTCTGCGTACTACACGTACCAGTGGTCGCTGGTGATCGCGAAGGACCTCTACACCCGCTTCGAGGCCGCCGGGATCATGGACCCGAAGGTCGCCAGGGAGTACGCCGAGAAGATCTTGGCTCCGGGCGGCATGGCCGACGCTGCCGACCTCGTCGAGGACTTCCTCGGCCGGCCGTACAGCCTCGACGCATACCGCAAGTGGCTCAGCCAGTGATCGACCTCCGCAGCGACACCGTCACGCGCCCCACGGCGGCGATGCGCGCCGCCATGGCCAGCGCGGAGGTGGGTGACGACGTCTTCCGCGACGACCCCACGGTCCTCGCGCTGGAGGCCCGCGTGGCCGCGCTGCTCGGGAAAGAGGCGGCGCTGTTCGTGCCCAGCGGCACCATGGCGAACCAGCTCGCAGTGCGGGTGCATTGTCCTCCGGGGACGGAGCTCATCTGTCACACGGGGGCGCACGTTTACAACTACGAGGGCGGGGCGGCCGCGCTGGCCGGCGTACAGGTTCGACCCATCGAGTCAGCGGACGGGCTGCTCCCCGTAGAGAGCCTCGACCGCGCCTTCCACGACCACTGCGACGCCCACCTCGCCCCCACCGCGTGCGTCGCCCTCGAGAACACGCACAACGCCTGCGGCGGCGTGGCGCTGGCGGAGAGCGGCGTGCGCCTCGTGGCAAGCTGGGCACGGGCACGGAACCTCGCATTACACCTCGACGGGGCCCGCCTCTGGAACGCCAGCGCCGCGCTGCAGCGGCCCGTCGGCGAGCTCGCCGCGCCGTTCGACACTGTCTCCGTCTGCTTCTCCAAAGGGCTCGGAGCGCCGGTGGGCAGCGCGCTGGCCGGGAGTCATGAGGCGATCCGCCGCGCCCTGCGTTATCGCAAGGCCTTGGGGGGCGGTATGCGGCAGGTGGGCGTGCTCGCCGCGGCCGCTGCCCACGCGCTGGACCACCACCTCCCGCTGCTGGTCCACGATCACCGTCGCGCCCGTGTGCTGGCCGAGGCTCTGGTCGCGACGCCCGGGCTCACGTGCGATCTCACGCGTGTTCAGACCAACCTCGTGTACTTCGGCACCGAAGCCGGCCACCCGTTCGGCGCCCTGGACGCATCCGGGCGGCCCGCGCTGGTGGGCCTGCTGGCGGAGAGGGGGGTGCTGATCACGGGCAGCGCCACTCGGCTGAGGGCCGTCTTGCACCTCGACATCGACGACGCTGCCTTGGGCGAGGTGCTCGCCGCGCTGACTTCTCTGCGCAGCCGCTGACAAGCACTGGTACGCTGCCACCATGCGTCTCTCCGGTCCGTTGGCTGGCGCGTGCGTCGTCGCGTGCCTGGTCGCGTGCAACGAAGCGTCGCCGCCGCCGACTGACGACACCGTGCAGGCACCGCCCGCACAACCGGCGCCCCGCCGACCCAAGGTGGCGGCTCCACCTGACGACGAGGCGCTCGGTTTCCGTGACATCACGGGGTGGGCCGGCCTCGCAGCCGTCGTGCCCGGTCAGGGAGGCGCATGGTTCGACCTCGATGGCGATATCGATGACGACATCGTGCTCCCCACCTCCCGCGGCCTGGCTACCTACCTGAACGACGGGACTGGGTGGTTCACGTCCGGGCCGGAGTTCCCGCACGCTTCACCGTACGGCGGTTTCGTATATGCCGTAGACCTTAGTGGCGACGGGCATGGGGAGCTGCTCTACCTCCGGCGCGGCGTGAAGCCGTTCGAGCGACCCCCACCGGGTGTCTCGGAGCCATTCGAACAGGTCTTCTGGGCGGGAGACGGAGCGCTTGCGCCGTGGCCGGACGTCCTGCCCGGCCTCGCCGACGGGCGTTTCGGGTCCACCGGGACCTTCGGCGACTTCGACGGAGACGGCCGCACGGAGCTCCTCATCGCCACGCTGGGCCTCACCGTAGGCTCGGCACGCAACGACTTGCCAAAGAAGGACACGCCGGGAGCCCCCGACGCATTATGGCGACGTGCGGGGGACGTGTTCCTGGACGATCGAGCCCTCGAGAGCTTCGCCACACGCAGCTTCGCCGTGACCGCCGCGGACCTCGACGACGACGGGCGGCCCGAGCTCCTGGTAGGGACCGATGAGGCGGTGGACCACGTCATCCGCTGGAGCGACGGTGTCGCAGTCGACGTGGGGGCGTCCTTTGGCCTCGCGAACTCCACTGCGGCGATGGGCTGGTGCCTCGGCGACGTGGACGGCGACCTCGATCTCGACATCTTCCTCACAGACAACGACAGCGTCGTAGGCCACAAGCTCTACCTGCGCGAAGGGGCGACATACCGAGTGGCCACCGCGGAGGCCGGGTTGAGCAGCACCACCGCTGTGACCGGCTGGGGTTGCGGACTGCACGACCTCGACTTGGACGGTGACCTGGACGTCATGGTGGTCAACGGAGACGCCTGCCTCGACTGCGTCGGCGGAGAACAAGCCACCCTGCTCTTCCTGAACGACGGCCGCGGCCATTTCTCGCCGTGGGCGGCGGCTGCCGAGAGCGATCTCGCCTTGCACACGAAGAGCCGCGCCGCGCTCTTCAGCGACGCGGACCGCGACGGCGACCTGGACGTATTGGTGGTCAACGTTCAGGCCGAGCCGCGCCTGCTGCGCAATGATCTCGGCAGGGGCCACTGGCTTGCCGTCGCGCTACGCGAACCCGGGCGCTGGCCCTCGGTTGGAGCCGTAGTCACGCTCACCGCGGGGGGACTGACGCAGCGGCGCTGGGTGGTCGCGTCCGCTAGCTATGGCGGCAGCGAGACCGAGTGGATTCACTTCGGCCTCGGGGCCGCGGCGGCGGTGGACTCGTTGGAAATTCGGTGGCCGGATGGCGTCAAGCAGCAGGTGGCTGTGGGCACGGTGGACCGCCGGTTGGTCATCCGCCGCGATGACGGCCAGCCAGCGGGCTGGCCACCCGCGCCCGACCCGTCTTGCGCAGAGGTGTGTGCGCACGCCATCTCGTGCGTCTCTCCGAGCCCCCCCCCCGCCTCGGGGGCGGCTGGCTGCGGGGACCTCTGCGTGGAGGAGGAGCGCGACTCGTTCGCGCGGCGATGCCTCGCCTCCGCGCCCTGCGACCGTATGTGGCAATGCATGTACTGATCGGGCGGCCGACCGCGGCCGGGCGTGCGGAAGCTAGGGAGCCCCGGGACGGCTGCCGGATGCGCAAACGCGCATTGACACCGTAGCCACGGCTCTCTAGCTTCCGCAGACTCACCGCCTCCCTCCCAGGCGTCTCCTCGTAGGACACAGTTCCAATGCTCGAAACCGTCAGCAAGGGCTTCAAGGCCGCCCGGAACCGCCTTCGCGGCTTCCAGGAGCTCAACGAAGACAACATCGACGACGCCGTAAAGGAGATCCGAGTCTCCCTGCTCGAGGCCGACGTCGAGTTCAACGTCGTCAAGGCGTTCCTGGGACGCGTCAAGGACAAGGCCGTCGGCGAGCTGGTCCAGACGCGGGCCAAGAACAAGACCGGCCAGGTCACGGTTACGCCGGGCGATCACTTCATCAAGATCTGCCTGGAAGAGCTCAAGGAGCTCATGGGGCCGGTCGACACGGCCATCAACTACAGCTCCTCCGGCATCACCAAGATCATGATGGTGGGTCTCCAGGGGTCGGGTAAGACCACCACGGTGGGCAAGCTGGCTCGTCTCCTCGAGAAGGAGGGCAAGCGCCCCATGCTGGTCGCTGCCGACGTCTACCGACCGGCCGCCATCCAGCAGCTCAAGGTGCTGGGCGAGAAGCTGCAGATCCCGGTCTACGACGAGGGCGCGGGGAACCCGGTCGAGATCTGCAAGAACGCGCTCGCCAAGGCGAAGGCCATCGGCCGCAACGTCGTGATCTTCGACACCGCGGGTCGGCTCGCCATCGACGAGCCGCTCATGGTCGAGCTCGACAACATCAAGCGCACCACGGCGCCCGAGAACATCCTGACCTCGGCCGCTTGACGGGCGCCGCGCTCAACGAGAACAATCAGCCGGTCATGACCCTGGGCTGGACATACGATACGAAGGGCAATCGCCTGACCGAGAC
>SXOO01000279.1 GCA_005776725.1 Pseudomonadota bacterium
GCCATGCAGGCACTGGTGCGGCTCGTCGAGGGTCAGCTGCGGACAGCCGTGAACGAGACACCGCTCCGCGCTCTGGGGGCCCGGCTTGGCGCCGAAGTTGTTCAGCGAGATGTGCAAGTGGTGGTGGTGGAAGTAGTACCAGCCCTGCCCCTGGTCGACGGTCTCGAAGGCCAGCGCGTTGGTGTTCTCGCAGCCGGCCGGCGGCAGCCACCCGTCGGCGCACAGCACCTCCAACGCCTGCTCGATGAGCGGCCCCACCTTGCCGTCGACGCCGATGACGCGGGTCCGCGGGCTCGACAGGAGCGCCCCGATGAAGAGCGACGTGCGCCAGAGGTCCAGGATGTTGGGAGCGGCGGTGCAGTGGTACTGGTCTGAGCCGTTCGTCACGTGCGGGCAGATCGCCTTCAGGTAGTTGTTGGCGCCGGTGGACTGATAGTAGGCGATGTCCATGTCGAACCCATTGACGTGCGTGCCGGCGGGGTGGCCAGGGCTCCCCACGCTGGTCCCGGGGATGGCGCCATCGGCCTCGCTCATGTCACCGAGCCCGAGCGGGTGTCCGTTGCCGCCACCCCAGGCCGCTGCTTTGCAGTCCACGTACGCGGCAGCCCACTTGATCAGCATCTGGAGATCCGCGCGGGCGAAGCTCCGGTACTGGTTCTGCAGCGTCTCCCCGTTGAGCGGGTAGTTCACGTAGCCCGGGCCGTCGACCGGCAAGAACTGGGAGAGCTTTCCGCAGACCGCGGCCGACCCGGTGCAGTCCTTTGCCGGCAGGGCGCCACACACCGGCCCGGGTCCCGGCCCGGGGCCCCCGTCGAGATCCGGTACACACTCGCCGCTCGCGGCGCAGATCATGCCCGCGCCGCAGCTGTTGGCCGTGCAGGGTGGCGCGCCGCAGAGCCCATCCGCCTTGCAGACCGTGCCGTCCGGGCAGCTCGTGGCGGTGCACGCTGGGTCGCAGGAGCCGCTCTCCTCGCCGCAGGCGTAGCCGTCTGGGCAGGTGGCGCCTTGGCCGCAGCCGGGGAAGCAGATCCCCGGCTGAAAGCAGGCGTACCCTTCGTCAGACCGGCAGTCGCTGGTGGTCCCGCAGCTCTCCACGCACACCTTCGTGCCGTCGCTGGTCACCTCCGCGCAGGTGGCGCCCGAGGGGCAATCGCCGTCCGTGTTGCACCCGAAGATGAGGCAGTAGCCGTTGACGAAGCCGGACGGCTCGCCGTTGACGAGGTACGGGTAACACTCGGCGCCTTGGTCCTTGCAGTCGCCGTCGTCACTGCAGGGCCCACCCACCGGGGATCCGCCCGGAGGCACACCGTCGGTGCCGTCTGTCCCATCGGTGCCGTCGGTAGACTCACCGAACCAGCACGAGCCGTCCGAGTAGCAGACCTGGCCGGCGCCGCAGTCCCCGTCGTCCGTGCACGCCTTGAGGCAGTACGACGCCCCACCCTCGAAGTCGAAGCAGGCGCTGCCATCAGGACATCCGCCGGCCGCGCAGCCCGACTGCGTGCAGTAACCCGGGGCGGTCGGCACGCAGGTGTCGCCCTGGCAGTCCGACTTCGAGGTGCACGGGGAGCCGATGTCTCCCTTGGAGGTCCCGTCGCTCGCGTCGACGCCATCGGCGGCGTCGGGAGATCCGTCGACGCCGTCGGCCGTGCCGTCTGCACCGTCCGGCGAAACATCAACGCCGTCGGCGCTGTCAGCGGCGTCCGCGGCGTCCGAAATGTCAGCGGCGTCGGGGGCGTCAGCGGCGTCAGCGGCGTCAGCGGCGTCCGCGGAGTCGGCAGCGTCAGCGCCGTCGCGGGCGTCCGCTGAATCCTGTGCATCAGCGGCATCGGCGGCATCTGCCGACGGGCCGTCGCTCCCGTCGCCCGAGGCGGCGCCATCGGCTGCGTCGGTTCCCTCGCCATTGCCGGGCCCGGCGTCCGGCTTCTTGGAGCCCGAGCGTGCGCCCTCGCACGCCACCAGTGACAGGAGCAGAAGACCGATTACGACGCGCATGGTGACTAGCCTCCGAAGCGCGCGGGCTCTTAGCCCAAGCCCGTGAAAACGCAAGCAGAAACGCTGGCGGACTCTAGCTTCGGTCGCCCGTAGTCTGGGGCGTCCCAGGCAGGAACCGGCCCGGCTATCAGCCCCGTACGTGCGGCGTTCTGCGGGTCAGTCGCCCCGCACGAAACCGCCTAGCTCAGATGTGACCTTCGAGGGCTGCCGCGAGGTGCTTCTGGAAGAACGGGGTCTTCTTCATGCCCTCGGGGTTCGGGGCGTCGGGGACGTACGTGGTGAGGTAGGCGTTCAGCTTTGCGAGGTTCTTCTGCACGAACTTTTGCGCGGCGGCCGGCTCGAGCTTCTGGAGTGTGTCGATCAGCGGGTCCCACTGGGCGAGCTCGGCGGTCATTGCCGCCATCTTCAGGCACGGCGCGGTCTCCGGGTTGGCCTCGCAGCCAAGCCACTGGCCGGGCACCGTCTTGCGCCAGAATCCGCCCGGGCCCGTGACCTGCAGCGCCAGCTCCAAGAACGCGTCCACGGTCTGGACGGCGGAGCCCGGGTCCGCGGCCAGCTGGTTCTTCCACACCTTCAAGTAGGTGGTGTCGTACGGCTTGAGCTGTGCCCAGAGCGCGAGGTGCGCGTTGGCGCCGGCCGCGAGCCCAGGGGCCTTCTTCGCGAACGACGCCTGCACTGCCGCCGTGAGCGCCTCGTCGTTCATCGGCCAGTCCGGGGCGTCGTTCGGCGCCTTGGGGTCCCACTGGACCGCCTCGGCCTTCGGCGCATGAGCACCCGTGACCTGCGGGTTGGCTTCGTCCTTCTTGCAGCCGAAACCCGAGACACCGAGCGTGACGATAAAGACCGATAGATTGCGCATACGCCTCCAAGTGCCCCGCGGTTTACGGGTCGGTCGTCCGGCAGTCAACCACCGCGGAGCAGGTCCGCGAGGAGATCCACTCGGACGCCGAAGTTGAGCCCAGTGGCCTCATACGTGACCTGGGTCTCGAGCTTGCCGGTGACCGGGTTCTCCACCATGAGCGTCTTCGCTGAGAGACCACCGTTGTTCACGGCCACCACCTGCCCCAGCTCGTCGAAGAGCGGCGAGCCGCTCGTGCCCTTGCTGGTGAGGGCCGTATGCCAGACCAGCTGAGCGGTCGCAGCGGAGCCTGGGGTATTCGAGAAGTCGGTGAGCCGCGAGATCACGGCCTCGCGCAAGTCGGCCGCCGGCATCGCCTCGTTCATCACCTGCCCCGGGAATCCCAGGGTGAAGACGCGTTGGCCGGCGGCCAAGGCGCTCACTGCATTCTGGTCGGCGAGCGGCGCCCAGGTGCGCAGGGCGCCGTCGAGCCGCAGCAGCGCCACATCGGGCGAGCGCGGGTCTCCCGTGTAGAGAGGGTGGACCTTCGAGCCCACGATGCGGAGCGTCTTCTCGGGGTGTCGGTTCATGCGCGCGACGATCGCCCTCCCCTCCCGCTCGTACGCCTCCATGGCCCGAACGCAGTGCGCGTTGGTCGCCAGCATGGCGGGGGCCACGGCGAACGCCGTGCAGAAGCCCTCGTCGCCGGCGCTGGACACCGCGATCAACATGAACACCGCGTTGGAAGAGCCCTCGGCGATTCGGCGGGCCGCGTCCTGACCGGACAACGCCGCGTCGGCTTTGGCGCCCGCCGCCTCCGCCTGTTGCCCAGAGCGCCGGACCACGAAACCCACCACGACAGCCGCGAGCACGACAACCGCGGACGCCGCGATGAGGGCCACACGCAGCCGCGACCGGGTCTGCTTCACCTCATTCGCCATCGCGCGAAAAATGGCCGTCCGCCCCTCGGCGGGCACCTCGGGTTCGACGATCGACACGGCTTGCGTGGCGTCAGCGTCGGCGACGCCCCACTCCACCGAGACGGTCGGTCCGCCGCGCCCGAGCTCGACGACGTCGCCACTCTTGAGCGGCGTGGTGGTCACCCGATTACCCGCGACGAGCGTGCCGTTGGTGGACCCGAGATCCGTGAGCCAGAGACGCCCGTCTCGCCACGCGAGCTCACAGTGTTGCCCTGAGCACTTGGCGTCGTTGGGGCCGAATATCAGGTCCGAGTCCGCACGCCGGCCGAGGACCATGCGCGGCAGCTCGAGCCGGGCTACGCCGCCGGTCCGGTCGCCACGAAGCACTCGTAGGGTCACGATCACGCGGCGCGAGCCTAGGTGAGCCCCCCCGGTGTGTCGAGCACCCGGGTCGCGAGGGCGGCGGCTACCTCAGCGCCGAGGTCGAGCGACTCGAGCGTCCACGCGTCGAGGCGCTCGCGCGGGTCAACGAAGCCGAGCAGCTGAGCTCGCACGCCAGCGCTCACGCGAAACCGCGTGAGCCCGTAGCCGACGCCCGCGCCCAGGGCCTTGATCACGGCCTCCTTGCGGCTCCAGACCCGGTAGAACGCCGCGTCCGGATCGACCTCGGCCTCGACGTCCACGCGCTCTTGGGGCGCGAACGACACTGCGGCGAGCGCCGCTCTATTCGAGAGTGGCCGTTGCGCCTCGATGTCTACGCCCAGCGCTCGACCCGGGGGGCCAAGCGCAAGGACCGCGCGATCTTCCGTGTGGCTCAGGTTGAACTCGATCGCACCGTCTGCAAGCGCGGGCTTCCCCGCCGGGCCCGAGACCATCTCCAGACTCCGGCCCTGCCGGCCGAGCCGATCACCGAGGACGCCCCGTAGCATGGCGCGTCCGGCGATGAAGCGGTCGCGATGCAGCGCAAACACGAAGCGCTCCGCTCTCTCACGCTCCGCGTCGTCCAACGCAGCGAGGTCACCAGGCCGTCGCTCGAGGCGAAACGCCACCACCTCCACCTCGGGACCCGCAGAGCCCGCGCTGCGCACCAGAACACGTTGCATCGCCTCGGTTCCTTACACGAGCCGTCCCCGGGGCGACAGTCCGCCGTCGCAACCCCTGGCTACACGCCTGAACCCTGGGAGGAGAGTCTCATGTCTCGTCGCATCATCACGGCCGGCGCCGCGCTCGTCGCGCTCACCGCCTTTGCCACTACCGCCAGCGCCCTGGACCTCAACACGAAGCGCGGCTACCGCGAGCTCGGCGGCGCGATCACCGTGACGTTCGAGAACGACATGCCGCAGGCAAAGGGCGCCGAGAGCATCAGCGGCACCAAGCTCACGATCGCGCCGCAATTCGGTTACTTCATCATGGACGGCCTCGAGTTCCTGGGCGTCTTCGAGCTCGATATCCCGTTCGGCGAAAAGTACGAGAACGTCGGCACCGAAGTCGGGGTCCAGTTGGGTATCGAGTACTTCTTCCGGCTCGCCGGCCCCGTCCGCCCCTACCTCGGCATCCTGGTCGGCATGGACTTCCACGTCCCCGCTGACACGAAGGCGAACCGGGACGCCGACGCCAAGACCACCAAGGACTTCAACCTCACCATCCCGCTCGGGATCCTGATCCCGCTCTTCAACGAGCACGTCGCCGCGGACGTGGGCCTTCGGTTCACCTATCAGGTCTCGCTCGAGGGCGAGGAGGGCACGGACCACATCGTCGTGCCGCTCGGTTACCTCGGCGTTCGCTGCTTCTGGTAGGTCCCATCGACGCTCCCCGCCCCGCGGGTGAGCCGTCCGGCAGCAAGTCTCGTGCCGCCGTTTGACTCGACGCTCGCTCGCGTCGTCCCGACCATGCTACCGTCTGCGGGTGACCGACGCGCCACCCGAGCCTACCGACGCTGAGCGGATCACCGCGCTCGTCGCGGAGGTTGGCTTGCTCCAGCGACGCCTGGACGCGGTCAAAGAGATCGGCACGGCGCTCGGCTCCACGCTCAACCTCGACCGGGTCCTCGGTCTCATCATCGAGAAGATCTGCCTCCTCATGGACGCGGAGCGGGCCGCCGTGTTTCTCCTCGACGAGGCGCGCGGAGAGCTCTGGACACGCATCGCGGGTATCGAAGACGTGGTGCGCCTCGGGATCGGCGAGGGGCTCGCCGGCTGGGTGGCCAAGACGGGACAGCGGCTCAACGTCAAGGACGCGTACAAGGACGCCCGCTTCACCGGCGAGCTCGACCGCCGCACGGGATTCCGCACCACCAGTCTGCTGTGCCAGCCAATCCGCAACCCGCGCCGCAAGATCATCGGCGTGGTGCAGGTGCTCAACAAACGCGCCGGCTACTTCACGCTCGACGACGAAGCGCTGCTCACGGCCATCGCCGGCCACGCCGCGGTCACGATCGAGTCGAACAAGCTCTACCTCGACGTGGTCCACCGCAACATGCAGCTCGAGGAGGCGCGCGACGCGCTGCAGCGACGGGTCGACGAGATCGACCTCCTGTACCGCGTCGAGCAGGAGATGAACCGTGCCGTCGGCCTGGAGACCTTCCTGGGCTTCCTGCTGCGCCATGTGCTCGCCACCCTGCCCTCAGAGCTCGCCGTGCTGGCGCTCAGCCAAGGCAACCGGCTCCGGACCTACACGCTGGTAGAGGACAAGCGTTCGGACGCCGGCGCGGTAGAGCCCACAGTCACCGACATCACCCCGGGCGGGCTCCTCGGGACCACGGTCGCCACCGGCGTCTCCCGGGTCACCTCCGACTTCCGCGCCGAGCCGCTCGAGGCCGAGCTCGTGCCTCTGCTCGCGTCGGCGCCCTCGTCGGCGCTCGTGGTCCCGCTGGAGCTCAACGGCGAGCGTCTGGGAGCGTTGCTACTGTGCAACCGCCGGAGCCCCACCTTCGACGCCGCTGAGGAGCTCAAGGTCCTCACGCTGCTCGCGGGGCGCGCCGAGGCCGCCGTGGTGCTCCACAGGGATCGCGAAGAGCTGCTCAAGGCCGAGCGACTGGCCGCCATCGGGCGCGCGCTCTCCGGCGTGGTGCACGACCTCAAGAACCCGATGACGGTGATCGGCGGCTACTCCCAGCTGATGGTGGAGGCCGAGGAGAAGACGCTCCGCCAGCGGTACGCCGACGGCGTGAAGAAGCAGCTCCTCACGCTGAAGTCCATGAGCCAGGAGGTGCTGTCGTTCGCGCGCGGCGACTCGAGCCTTCTCCTCCGCAAGGTGTTCGTGTCGGACTTCCTGCGAGAGCTCGAGGAGTCGCTCCGGCCAGAGTTCGAGGGCGGCCCCGCGCTCGAGCTGATCCCCGCGTACGGAGGGGCCGTGCGGATGGACACCGGCAAGATGACCCGCGTCGCGCTCAACCTCGCTCGGAACGCCCGCGAAGCGCTGGACGCGGCCCGCCCCTCACGCGGCGATCCCGGGAAGTTCGTGCTGCGCGCTGACCACGATGCCGGCCGCCAGGAGGTCATCTTCACGTTCCAGGATGATGGCCCCGGGATCCCCGAGACCATCCGTGACCACCTCTTCGACCCGTTCGTGACCAGCGGGAAGCGTGACGGCACGGGGCTAGGGCTAGCCATCGTGAAGAAGATCGTCGAGGAGCACCGGGGCACCGTCGAGGTCGATTCCACCCCGGGCAGCGGTACCACGTTCCGCATTCGCCTCCCCGCCGAGGCGCCAGCCACGCGTCCGCCGGCGGCGCCGTGAGCGCCGGCGCGGAGTCCGCCTTCACGCAGCCCACGCTTGCCGCTCCGGAGCTGGCGCGCCGGCTCGCCGACTGGTTCCGCGCAGGCCACCGGCCCATGCCGTGGCGTGAGACGCGAGATCCCTACCGCCTGTGGCTGAGCGAGGTGATGCTTCAACAGACCCAGGTGGAGACCGTGAGGGCGTACTACGAACGCTTCGTCTCCCGCTGGCCCACGGTGCAGGCGCTTGCCGCGGCCACCGACAGCGAGGTCATGAAGGCCTGGGAAGGGCTCGGCTACTACGCTCGGGCACGGAACCTGCTCGCCACCGCCCGCGCCGTCGCTGCCTTTGGCGCCTTCCCCGACTCGCTTGCCGGGATGAGCGGGCTCCCTGGGGTCGGCCGCTCCACCGCAGGCGCCATCCTCACCTTCGCTTTCGGACAGCGGCACCCGAGCCTCGACGGCAACGTGAAGCGCGTGTTGTCTCGGCTGCACGACGTCGGGGTCGCGCTCGCGGGCGCCGCAGTCGAGCGCGAGCTGTGGGCGGCCTCCGCAGCGCTCCTCGACGGAGCCGACGACCCTTGGACGCATAACCAGGCCCTGATGGAGCTGGGCGCGCGGGTGTGCACGCCCAGGCGCCCCGCGTGCGAGACCTGCCCGTTGCGCGAGGGCTGCGCGGCCCAGCTCGCCGGGACCACGGCGCAGCGGCCCGTGCGCGTCCGACGCCCCCCCCTGCCCCACAAGCACATCGGCGTTGGCGTGCTGCATTGCGACGGCCGGGTCTACATCCAGCTCCGTCCGCCAGAGGGTCTCCTCGGGGGGCTCTGGGAGTTTCCGGGTGGCAAGCAGGAGCCCGGCGAGCCCATCGAGCACACCGTGACCCGTGAGCTACGCGAAGAGCTGGGGGTGACCGCCGTCTTGGGCGAGGCGCTCCCCGAGGTACGGCACGCCTACACGCACTTCCGGGTAACGCTCCACCCCTATCTCTGCACGCTCTCCGATCCCAGCGACCGAGAGCGGATCATCCCGCGCGCCGCCGTGGAGGCTCGGTGGGTGCCGCGCGCTGCGCTGGGGTCCTACGCGTTCCCCAAGGCGAACCGTCGAATCCTGGACGCGCTACCCAACGTCGCCGTACTCGCGGAGCCCTTGGACGAGTGATATGGTCCGCCGCCTCGCGGATTGAGACCACAGGGAAGCGCAGCATGGGACACCACGACGGGCACGGACACCACGACGAACACGCCACCGGCGGCTCCGGCACGGGGACAGTGATCCTCACCGTCGTCGCCGTCGCGGTCATGACCTACGCGATGGGCTGGGCCAGCCGGCCCGGGCTCCCGCTCCCAGAAGACATCCGCGAGAACGCCGGTCCGGGCTACTTCGAGCCGCTGCCCGCCCGCGGGCCCGCGGACGCGGCGGTCGTGGTGGTGGACGTCATCGACTTCAAGTGCGGCCATTGCGCCAAGCACCACGGCTTCCTGAAGCGGCTCATGGCCGAGCACCGCGACCTGCGCTTCGCCGTGAAGTTCCTGCCGTTCATGAAGAAGGACGAGAGCGAGCGAGCGGCGATCGCGGCGATGGCCGCGAACCGCCAGAACCGCTTCTGGGACTACGCCGACATGCTCTACAAGCACCAGTCGGACGCCTGGGACGCCGAGACCTTGATCAAGTACGCGGAGGCGCTCGGCCTCAACCCGCAGCGCTTCCGAGCTGACATGCGCGACCCCGCGCTCCGCTCGTACGTCCGGCGCGACAAGGCCGCCGCCGAGGCGCTCGACGTAGGCGGAACTCCCACGCTGTACGTCAATGGCCGCACGGTTCCGGTAGACGCCATCGGCCCCGTGGGCGACCCCTCGATGTTCCGCACGATGGTCCGCGACGCTCAGCGCGCTGTGGCCGCCCGGGTTGCCACCGGCTCGGACGTGGTCACCGCGCGCGCTGCGGACGCCGAGAAGCACAGCTCGCAGGGTGGCGCCTTCGCGCGCCTCTACATGCTCAACGACGCGCAAGACCTGACCGTCGACCTTCGCTCCGAATGAACCCGCCGGCCACGGGGCCAACGCGCCCCGTGTGACGAGGAAAGTGGCTATGGCCCGTATCCCGAAGAATGTCCCCCAAGCCCAACGTCCGGCCGCACCTGCCGCCGCGGGTTTCTCGAGCGAGCTCAAGACCATCGCGATCGTCGCCGCCGTCGTGGGCGCCGCGGCGCTGTGGGCGTTCACGCGCAAGAAGGCCGAGCCCGAGGGCGGCGCGGCAGCGGCCGGTGCCGCTGCCTCCACGGCTCTCGCGCCGTACGCCGTGCCCACCCCGTTCAAGGGCGCGGCGGAAGCTCCGGTCATCCTGGCGAAGTTCACGGACCTGCAGTGCCCATTCTGCACGAAGATGGCGGTCCCCCTCGACGAGGTGGTGAAGGCGCTCCCGGAGAAGGTCCGGCTCGAGTACCACCACTTCCCGCTGTCGTTCCATCTGGCCGCCGAGCCGTCCGCCGTGGCCGCCATGGCCGCGCACAAGCAGGGCAAGTTCTTTGAGATGGTCAACAAGCTCTACGCCGAGCTGAAGAAGCAGGATCCGGCCACGGTGGAGGGCTACGCAAAGGAACTGGGCCTCGACGTCGAGCGCTTCAAGAAGGACGCCGCAGACCCTGAGCTCCTCCGCTACGTGCGGATGGACGCCAAGGCCGGCGAGGCCATCGGCGTGGGCGGAACTCCCTCGGTCTTCATCAACGGGAAGAAGCTCGAGGAGCGCGAGACCGACAAGATCAAGGCGGCGGTCGAGGCCGAGGCGGCCGAGGTCGACAAGCTGGTCAAGGCCGGCAAGACGGTCGTCGAGGCGCGCCGGGAGCGCATCGCCATCAACGGCGGGGCGCAGTACGTCGACCTCGTTCTGGACCAGAAGCCGATTGCCGTGGACCTCGCTCCCCCGAAGCCGCCCGAGCCGCCGAAGCCCACGCCCCCGGACACCACCGTCTACAACGCCGTGGTCACGCCGGACGACCCGTTCAAGGGCCCCGCGGACGCGCCGGTCACGGTGGTGGAGTGCACCGACTTCCAGTGCCCGTTCTGCAAGCGCGGCAACGACGCCATGAAGGAGGTCCACAAGGCCTACCCGAATGACGTGCGCGTGATCATGAAGAACCGCGCGCTCGACTTCCACCCGAAGGCGATCCCCGCCGGACGCGCCGCGTTTGCCGCGCACTACCAGGGCAAGTTCTGGGAGATGAACGACAAGATCTTCGAGAACCAGCAGAAGATGGAGGACTCTGACTTCGAGGCGTTCGCTACGGAGCTCGGGCTGGACGTCGCGCGCTGGAAGGCCGACTACACCTCGCAGAAGACCCTCGACGCGGTGAAGGCCCAGGACAAGGCGTGCCTCAAGGTGGGCGTGCAGGGGACTCCCGGCTTCTTCGTGAACGGGCGCAAGCTCGAGGGCGCGAAGCCCTTCGCCGAGTTCAAGCCCGTCATCGACGAGGAGCTCAAGAAGGCCAAGGCCGAGCTGGCGAAGGGGATCGCGCCGGCAGACATCTACACCCACATGCTGAAGCAGGGTCGAAAGGCGGCCGGGTCGGCCTCGTTCGAGGGCGCGCTCCAGACCATCGACACCGCCGGCGCCCCGTCGGCCGGCCCGGACACCGCGCCTGCGACGCTGGTGATCTTCAGCGACTTCGAGTGCCCCTTCTGCAGCCGGATCGTGGCGCCGGTGCACGAAGCGCAGAAGCTGCTCGGCGACCGCCTGCGTGTGGTCTTCATGCAGTACCCGCTCAACTTCCATAAGAACGCGATGCCAGCGGCCAAGGCCTCCCTCGCCGCTCACCGGCAGGGCAAGTTCTGGCCGATGCACGATCGGCTCTTCAAGAACCAGAAGAAGCTCACGCCCACCGACCTCGAGACCTGGGCGCGGGTCGAGGGCCTCGACGTCGAGCGCTTCAAGGCCGACATGGCCGATCCGGCACTCGAGGCCATGGCCAATGCCCAGATGAAGGAGGGCAGCCGCGTCGGCGTGTCGGGCACCCCCACCTCCTTCCTGAATGGCCGCAAGCTCAAGGCGCCCCCCACGGACGCCGAGCTGTTCGTCGACCTCGTCGAGGAAGAGGTCTTCGGCCGCAAGTGAGCCGGCTCCTCCCGGTGATCCTGGCCGGACTCGTCCTCGCCGGCGGGGGATGCAAGAGCAAGAAGGAGCACTGCGACCGCCTCGTGCAGCTGGCCTGCGACCACCTCGAGGGGAAGAAGGGCGGCGAGGAGCGGTGCGCCGAGCTCCGCCTCCAGGCGGAGCACGTCGACGACGACAAGTGCCGTGAGTCGCTGCGGCTCATCCAAGAGGCCGGGAACGCGCAGTCCACGGGCGCCGAGTGACCGAGACCTCGCCTCCGGCGCCCAAGGCGCTGTGGATCCTCATCCTGCTGTCGGCAGCCTTGGTGGCGCTGGAGACCACCCTCTCGGTGATCGCGGGCCTGCGCCGCGACCCCTGCGAGGGCGTCGTGACGCGCCTCGATGGCCTCGAGCTCAGCGCGCGCCAGTCCGAGCTCTTGATAGGCGCCGCGGCCGCCGACCCGACAGTCGAGACCCCGGAGCTCGTCACGCCGCTCGACACCCTCGGGAGGGAGGCCCGCGTCCTCGCGGGCGATGCGGCACAGCTCTCTGAGTGCGGCGAGCGTCACCGTGTCAGGGAGTCGGCCGTTGCCCTGGCCCTGCTCTATTCGGAGCCGCTGCCCCCACCGGAGGTCGGTCCTCGCCACCTCACTGACACGGACGTGCTCACCGCCTCGTTGCCTACGCCGCCCGAGCGCTCGGCCCTCGGGCGCGTCGTGGCCGACCTCATCGCTGGGGTACCTCCGCGGCGGGAAGACATCGACGGCGTGGCCAGCGCGCCGGCCTCCGACTGGGTGCGTCGGCGCGTCGCGTCATACCTCCGCTCACCCGCTGATGCGTTCGAGCTCAGCTCGGGCTTCGCGCTGGAAGAGCGTCGCTGGGGAGGCCACCTGGCGCTGGTGGTGGGCGTCACGGGGCTCTTCGGGCTCGCGGGCGCGGGCATCATCGCCGCTTGGCCGCTGCTGCGTCGGCGCCTCGGGCCCCCGCGCTTCGACCCAACCGGCCTGGCCGAGCAGCCGCGCTGGGTCACCGCGTACGCGGTGTCCCTGTGGATCGCGCTCAGCTACACCGTGTCGTTCATGGTGGGCGCGATCGGAGGTGTTCCACCGGCGCTCGGACAGGCGCTGGTCCAGCTCACCGCGGGCGTCACCACGGTCTTCGTGCTACGGCGGCTGTCGCGGCGTCCCCTGGACGTGGGGCTCGAGCCCTTCGGGGGTCACATGCGCCCCGCGCTCGGCTTCGCGCTCCTCGGCTGGGCCGTCGCGCTCCCTATCGCCATGGTGTTCGCGCACCTCTCGGCCCTGCTCGTGCCGCTCGAGGACCCCGTCGTGCCCTCCGTCGTGGAGGCCTTCACCAGCTCGCATCCCGCGCTAGCGGCGCTGCTCGTGATCTCGATCGTGGGCCTCGCCCCCTTCTTCGAGGAGCTCGTCTTCCGCGGCGTGCTCTATCGAGACCTCCGGACCCGGCACGGCGCGCCGGCCGCCACCGTGATCAGCGCGCTCCTCTTCGCCGCGATGCACTCGAACCCCGCCACCTTCCTGCCCTTGTTCGGCCTTGGCCTGGTCCTGGCCTGGACGGTAGAACGTTCGGGGGGCACCCTGCCGGCAATGGGGGTCCACATGCTCTGGAACGGCGGGCAGGTCCTGCTGATGCTGCTCGTCCGGTCGTGAGCCACTCGAACCACGAGCCCCACCTTTGGGCGGCCATCCCCGACGGCGGCGGCGCCCTCGGAGCCGTGATCCAGTGGGAGTACGACCGACCCACCTCCGGCTTCGTCGTGCTGAAGAGCGCTCGGCCGCTGGTCGGTCCCGAGCTGGAGGAGCTTCTCCAGGGCCAGCGAGACCGCGAGCTCGAGCGGTGGACGGTGGGCCCCACCGCCCGCGCGTCTGTCGATCGGGAGCCCGGCGAGGTCCGCGGCCTCCGCGTTCCGCCGGCCGCGCACGGGGCCTTCTATCTGGTCATCGCCCTCGCCAGTCCACCGCACCCGATGACCCTCGTGAGGCCCAACGTGAGCCGTGTCGCTCCCCCCGAGCCGCCGCCCCACCCCGACCTCGCGGTCGAGCTGGTGCACGCTCATCCACGCGCCGCGGCGCCCGAGCTCGTCTACCGGCACGACGACCCGGCGGCGGCCGCCGCGGTCAAAGCGATGGCGCGCGCCCTCGGTGGCGGAGCATGACCGGCGACCCCTCGAAGCAAGTGCCCGCCGACGCAGCCCCCCTGCTCAACGCGCAGGCCTCCCCGGTGCTCGGTCCGCTCCTGCTCGTAGCGGGTGGAGCTTTGGTTGTCCTGGCGGCCGTGGCGCTCGCCCGCGGCGACTCGTTCGGCCTGCTTCTCTTGCCGCTCTCGGCCATGCTCGGCGCCGGTGGTTTCACGCTAGGCGCGCGTCGGGGCGGGCTCTGGCTCGAGCCCGGGGCCTTCGTCCTCGGCGGCGACTCCGCGTCCTCACGCCTGCGGGTCCCAGCGTCTCCCTCCACCCGGGTGGTCCGGCGCGCAGTCGAAGAGCATCATCGCGCCTCCACCGGATTGCTCAGCGCGCCAACGTCGGTGCCCGTGGTCCGCCACTCCATCGAGCTCGAGCGCCCCAGCGGCCTCTGCGTCCTCCTGGCCGAGGCGGACGACCCGGACGCCCTGACGGGGCTCGCGGATGCGGCGCACGCCCACATCGAGGCCGCAGTCGGGGCCCAGCCCGGGGCGTCCACGGCCACGAATGCACCGCCCCTCCCGGACGGAGAGCACGTGATCCGTGTGGGCTCCGGCACCCGGCTGGGCGTGGCGCTCTTCGCCTCCGGCGGCGCACTCCTCGGCACCGGCGCCGCGCTGCTCTTCGGGGAGTCCGGCGCCGCCACGCGGTCGTTCGTCGGGGTCCCCTTGATGGCCCTCGGGGGCCTGTTCGTCATCGTGGTGGCCGTGAAGGCGCTGGCGTCGGAGGTGCTCTCGCTGGACGGCCCCCGCTGGACCCACGGATGGCGCCTCGGCCCGCTGCGTTGGTTCGAGTTCAACGGCACTGCCGACGCCAATGGCGGCGTCAGGCTGCGACAGCGCGGCCTCCATGGGGCCACGCTAGAGCTGGTCGGGGGTGGGCGCGTTCACCTGCTCGCCGGTGGCGTCCAGGGTGCGACCGCGCTCGGGCCGGAGGCGCTGCTCGCGCTCGGCGATGCGCTCGCCCGGTGGCACGCCAAGAATTCACCGGAGCGCGGGAGCGCGGAGGTGAACCGGGCCGGGGAGCTATGCTGCCCCGGCCCCAACATGAATAGCGATGGCTCGTCTGCGCCGTCAGACCGCGACTCCACCTAGGACGAGCGTGACGTTTCGTGTGTGGCCGCTTCGTCCTCACTACTGACCCTCGGACGCTCGCGCGGGTCTTCCGGCTGAACACGCCGAGCGGGGAACAGGCGCAGGACACTGCGTTCGACTTCGCGCCTGACGAAGACATCCGCCCAGGCGAGAGGGTGCTCACGCTGCGCCGGGAGGCGAAGGGCAGCCGATGGGAGCGCCCCCGATGGGGCTTCACGGTGGGCGACCGGCGCTTCGTCATCAACGCCAGGCTCGAGACGGCGCAAGAGAAGGCCGCGTTTCGACAGGCATTCGCTGAAGGACGCTGCGTCGTACCCGCGGACGGGTGGTACGAGTGGCCGGTGAAGGGCGGGCCTCCCACGCTATTGGCCGGCGCAGACGGCCGCCCGCTGGCCCTCGCTGGGCTGGTCCGCGAGGGCGCGCCGGGGGCGCCGTCCGAGGTAGTGATCCTCACCACGGCCAGCCACCCAGCCATCGCAGCGATCCACGACCGGATGCCCGCTATCCTGCCGGTCGACTCGATCGACGCGTGGCTGGACCCGCGTGTCCGCTCGCCCAAGAGCCTCCGGCACCTCGTCGTCACCACCGAGGAGCTGCCGCTCGCCACGCGAGCCGCGGCGCCGCTCCCGGCCAGGAAGGCGCTCCGCGGCGATTGATCCCTCGAATCCCTGAACAAAGAGACAGCCCTGCGCGCGTGTTCACGTGAGTTCTTGACCGAACGTAGCCCTGTTCCCATACTCGGACAACGCTTGGAAGTCCCTGCCATTTTCGGCTGGGTTACTGAACGCCTGGAACCCCTGACGTGGAGCCGCGCATGAACGCCGATCAGAACAACGTCACGCACATCGCCGACGCTATCGCTGCAAAGAAGCGCCTCACCGATCGACAGAACGCGGTGCTCAAGTTCATTCGCGACTCGATCGAGCTGCGCGGCTACCCGCCCACGATCCGCGAGATCGGCACCAAGCTGAAGATCCGCTCCACGAACGGCGTCAACGACCACCTGAAGGCGCTCGAGCGCAAGGGCTACCTCACGCGGGAAGACATGAAGTCTCGCGCCCTTCGCCCGGTCGAGATGACGCCGCCGGCGCAGCCCGCTCGCCGCGTCGAGCGCGAGTCCAACCTCGTCGACGTGCCGATGCTCGGCCGGGTCGCCGCCGGTCAGCCCATTCTCGCAGTCGAAGAGGCCCGCGACACGGTCCGCGTCGACCGGTTCTTCCTGGGCGCCTCTGGCCGAGAGGTCTTCGCGCTCACGGTGGTGGGCGAGTCGATGATCGAAGACGGCATCTACGACGGCGACTTCATCTTCGTGAAGAAGCAGCGCACCGCGAATCGGGGCGACATCGTCGTGGCGCTCATCGACGAAGAAGCCACCGTCAAGCGCTACTACCCGGAGGGCGACCGGATCCGCTTCCAGCCCGCCAACGCGCGCATGAACCCGATCTACGTGCACCGCGACGACTTCAAGTCCACGTCCATCCTGGGGATCGTGGTCGGCATCTACCGTCGCCTCTGAGCGTGTCCCGTCGGGGCTACTCCGGCCGGGCTACTCCGGCTCCGTGATCTGACAGGTTCCGATCGCCTGGATCGAGGCCCCCTCCCAGCTCGAGCCGCACTGGTTGTATTGCGGCCCGTAGGCTTGGCACTCCTCCGCCTTCTGGCAGCGCGGGACGCACACCCCCGCCACCTCCAGCTCGTAGTCGCTCACCAGCTGGCTCGTGAACTTCACGCAGGCGTACTCGTAGTCGTCGATCCCCGCGGCGGCGCAGGAGCTGCCGGTGCCGCCGGAGCAGTCCAAAGTACAGAAGCGGAAGCGCCCGCCCGTCTCTCCAGGCCCCCACGACAAGTACTGCTCGTCGTAGCAGTAGCAGCTCTCGCACTCCCCGTGGGACGAACATGGGAAGCCGATGCGGCGGTCCATCGGCGTCTCCGCGTGGCCGGGGATGCACTGGCCGTCTGCGAGCCCCGTCGAAACCACGTCGGGGACCTCGCTCGCGATGGGGCCCGTGTCCTCGCCAGCCACCACATCCGGGAGCTCTCGGACGTCGTCTTCGCCGGAACCCGCGTCGGGCCGCTCGACGGACGGACCCGGATCGCCAGAATCCGGTTCGGCCGCAGCGTTTCCGCCGCTATCGTACGGCTCCGTTCGGCAACGCAGCGTGGAGGGATCCACCCCGAACGCGCACTCCGTGACGGTTTTCTCGCTGTCGCACCCAATGACCAGGACGACGACTCCGGTCGCCGACAACAGCCGAAGGACGGAAGAGACTACGATGGGTGGCCCGCTCATTAGCACGCAGCCTACAGACCTGAGCCGCCTCGCCGCAATGGCGCTCACGCTCGCCGCGTGGGCGTGCACGAGGCCCGAGGTCCCCCCGGCGAGCGAACGCACCGAGCCGCCTCCAACGATCCCCGCAGCGGATGCCGCGCCCACGGCCTTGGCTCGGGCCGCGGCGACCGTGTCGCCGGCGCAGGTCACCGAGCAGCAAGTGCGCGAAGTCCTCGCCCTGCATGGCGCCAAGGAGGTCTGCAACCAGCTCAACGGCTGCGACCTCCCTCGCCACCTGGCAGCCCTGGGCCGAGGTGCCGCCACGCACATCCTCGCAGCGTTCGACCGCAGCAAGAGCGACGCCTGGTGGCGCTTTCGGTCGCTCGAGGCGCTCGGGCGCATCGGGGGGCCGGAGGCCGAGGCGGGCCTCGTCCGCGTCTTCCTCGAGGACGCGATGCCTCCCGCGCGGGCCGAAGCGGCGCTCGCCCTCGGCCGGGGCGCCATGCGAGGCGCCCTGCCCGCCCTGCGCACGGTGGCCACGCAGTCCCCGCGCCCCCCGGTGTCCGTGCTCCTGGCCACGGCCTACGCGCTCTCCAGGCTGCGGGACCCGCTCGGCGCCGCGCTCTTCACGGAGCACCTCGTCGTACCCGAGGGCGGCGCGAAAGTCGCGCCTGGAGCGCGGCGCGTGGACGTCGACACCCGCTGGCACGAGCTCCGCCCCGGGATCTGGGCGGCCGGCGAGCTCCGACTCGTAGGGCACCTCCAGGTGGTGCAGGAAGCCGCGCTCCGAGGGGAGCCCTTCACGCGGCGTGACGCGGTGGTGGCGCTGAGCAAGCTCCGGCAGCCCCGCGCCATCCCCACCCTCATCGAGGCGCTGGCGGACGAGCTGCCGTCCACGCGAAAGCTCGCCCAGGAGGCGCTCGTGAGCCTGACCGGCAAACGCACGCTCAGCACCGCTGCGGAGTGGCGCGCCTACGCCGCCGACGCGGCCGGGGCGAAGGCCGATCTCGAGGTCATCGCCCCAGGAGCTCCCTGAGCGGCCGTCAGCTTCGCGCCGACTACCGCGCATGGCCCGAACGCCTCGTCTCGCGCAGTCCCCCTCGCTTTCGACGTACGGCGCGGCCAAGGTCGCCCGAAAGTGCTCAACTTGGCGGCGGTTTCGGTCGACTCCGCAGGACGGTGTCCTTGACACTCGGTGACCAGGGCCCATGTTTGCCGGCACCCGTCGGGATACCGACTCGAGACGCGGTCAGGAGCCGTCGTGAGCGAAACTCGCAAACAAAAGCCGCAGGTGGTGGGGCTTCCCATTCTTCCCCTGCGAAACAACGTCCTCTATCCCGGCGTGGTGATGCCACTCGTGATCGGACGGCCGAGGTCGCTGAAGCTCTTCAAAGAGCTCGGTGGCAAGGACGACCTCCTCGGGGTTCTCACCCAGCGTGAGGCGGAGACGGACGACCCCGGCCCCGCCGATCTCTACTCGGTGGGCACCACGGCGCGGATCCTGAATCGCGTGGAGCAGCCCGACGGGAGCATCCACGTCGCGGTGCAAGGCGTCAGCCGGTTCCGCCTCCAGCGCTTCCTGGCCAACGACCCGTTCTACCTCGCCGAGGTGCATCCCCTCCCGGAGGAGGAGGCGAGCACGGTCGAGCTCGAGGCCCTGGCCCACAGCCTCAAGGACCTCGCTCGCGAGCTCATCAGCTACATCCCGGAGCTGCCGCTGGGCACCGCTGAGGTCCTCGACCAGATCGATACGCCGCAGCGCCTCGTCTATCTCATCCTCGCCAACCTCTCGGTGCCCGTGCAGGACAAGATGCGGGTGCTCGAGGCGAAGACCGTGTCGGAGTCGCTCCATGAGGCGGCGCGCATCGTCGGGCACCAGATCGAAGTGCTCAAGATGACGCGCAAGATCCAGAGCCAGATCAAGGGCGAGATGACGAAGGACCAGCGGGAGTACCTGCTGCGCCAACAGCTGAAGGCGATCGAGAAAGAGCTCGGTGAGGTCTCGGGCGACGAGCGCGACGACGTCGACGACCTCCAGGAGCGCATCACCAAGGCGCGGCTGCCGGAGCACGTCCAGAAGGTGGCCGACAAAGAGCTCAAGCGCCTGCGCAACGTCCAGGCGAGCTCCCCGGAGCACACCGTCATCCGCACCTACCTCGAGTGGTTGTCAGACCTTCCCTGGGATAAGGAGACCATCGACAACCTCGACATCGAGAACGCGCGGGTCATCCTCAACGAGCGCCACTACGACCTCGAGAAGGTGAAGAAGCGCATCCTCGAGTACCTGGCCGTCTCGAAGCTCCGCGGCTCGATGAAGGGCCCAATCCTGTGCTTCCTCGGGCCTCCCGGCGTGGGCAAGACGTCGTTGGCGCGCTCGATCGCGGACGCCCTCGGCCGCAAGTACTACCGCGTCGCGCTAGGCGGCGTTCACGACGAGGCCGAGATCCGAGGCCA